>JBASML010000383.1:0-1632 GCA_049656845.1 Syntrophaceticus sp. | reverse complement strand
CTCTTTGCCTTATGGCAATACGGAACAAATCCTGGCAGCATTGTTCTTTATTGTCGTTATAAGCACGGCTTTGGTGCTTCTGCTGGTGCATATGATTACCCGGCCGCTGGGGGAATTTGCCCGGGTGGTGCGGCAGCTTGCCCAGGGCAACTGGAATGCCCGTGTCAAATACCGGAATCAGGATGAACTGGGGGAGGTAGCGCGCTCCCTGAACGACTTTTCCGATAAGATCAGGGAAACTGTCAGCGCTCTGGAAGAGAGCAAGGCCAGACTGGAGGCCATTCTTGTCAATATGGAAAGTGGTGTGCTGCTGGTAAACAGCAGCGGACAGGTGGTTTTGGTTAACCCTGCCGCAGAGGAAACCCTGGGTATTCTTCTCCGGGATATCCTGGGCAAATCACAGGTAGAAGCCCTCCAGAACTATTCTTTGAGCAGTTTGATTTCTATGGTTTTCAGCGAGTGGCAGATACAGAGTGCGGAAATCTCCCTATTTTACCCTGAAGAACGCATTCTCGAAGCAACTGCCGCCCCTGTCTTGGGGGAGGGGGAAAAAAGGTCCGGTGTGGTAGTAGTGCTCTATGACCTTACCAGAATCAGACGATTGGAAAGGGTGCGGGCTGAGTTTGTGGCCAATGTTTCCCATGAGCTGAAAACCCCGGTGACCTCAATCAAGGGTTTTGCAGAAACACTTCTTGATGGTGCTCTCTACAACCACCGTTCTGCAGAGGAGTTTGTGAACATCATCAATGAGGAGGCGGATCGCCTGAGCAGGCTTGTTAATGATCTTCTGGAGCTTTCCCGCATTGAGTTTCGGGATGTGGAACCACAGCTTATACCACTGGATCTGACCTCAGAAATCAAAAAGATCATTGATCTGCTAGAGCCTCGCTTCCGGAAAAAGCGTCTTTCTCTAAAAGCGGAACTTCCGAAGCAGCCTGTGATAGTGCAGGCGGATTCCGATATGATCCGGCAGAGTTTGGAAAATTTAATGGACAACAGTTTGAAATACACACCTGAGGGTGGCCAAGTAATGATCGGTCTGCTACCTGGTCAGGAAGAGGTTGTTATAGCTGTAAAAGATAACGGGATCGGTATCCCCGCTGAAGACCTGAGCCGTGTTTTTGAGCGCTTTTATCGTGTAGATAAAACCCGGAGCAGGAAGTTGGGTGGAACGGGTTTGGGGCTGGCCATTGTCAAGCACATTGTCAGTGCCCATGGTGGTCGCGTTTGGGCAGAAAGTGAACCTGGCAGGGGTTCTAGTTTTTATTTTTCTCTGCCCGCAGACAAGACAGGGGGTGCAGGAAGGCATGGAGAACAAGTTTGAGATTCGCAACCTGAATCTGTACTATGGTACCAACCAGGTACTGAAAAATATTAATCTGAATATCGTTTCTCACCAGGTGACATCCTTGATTGGTCCTTCAGGGTGTGGTAAGTCCAGTTTGCTCAGAACATTAAACAGGATGAACGATCTTATTCCCGAAGCAAAAATAGAAGGTTCCATTTTGCTGGATGGGGATGACATATACAGCAATGGAATTGATGTGGTAGAGCTGCGCAAACGAGTGGGAATGGTTTTTCAAAGGCCGAATCCTTTTCCCAAGTCTATTTTTGAGAATGTTGCTTATGGAC
>JBASML010000382.1:0-2327 GCA_049656845.1 Syntrophaceticus sp. | reverse complement strand
GCCCTTTATAACGGTACCAAAGGGTTGTGCCTCACCCAAAAAGGTACGGCCCGCGTGGTTTTCAAAGCCAACAATAGTAGTTAAAGTGGCCCCCCCAACCCTCTTCAATTCATCCTGGTAATCAGATGCCGCATCGATAAGGATATCTCCCTGCAGCCTGCCAGCACCCGCCTCTGTATGAGCATCAAAAATTCCTACCCCAGGAAACTCAATGCCATCCTGAGTACTCAAGTACTGCCCCAACACCTGAAACCCCAGACAGATGCTCAACAGTACAGCACCTTGTTCCACAGCATCTACAAGATAAGGCCCCTTGCACTGCAGGTCTTTGACAACAAGATCCAGGTACTGTTCAGCTCCCCCTCCGAGAAAGACAAAATCATAATCGGTAAAGGACACCATTTCACCAAGAGACACCTCATCAACCTCTACCTGGATACCGCGCCACTCCGCACGGCGGCAGAAAACCATTAGATTCCCCCGGTCTCCGTAGAGGTTGAACAGGTCAGGATAGAGATGGCATGCTCGTAGCTGCATCCTTTACCACATCCTTTCCCATTTTACGCAGGTGTTTTGCATAGTCAAAAAGGGTCGTATAAGAAGCAAGCACATAGTATTCCTCTGCACCCTGAAGCCCGAGGATCTCTAAACTCTCCCTGCACCCCGGTTCCAGAACTAACTTTACTGGGGGAACACCTGCATACTTCAAGCGAACAGCTACATCTCCAGCGCGGCGTCCGGAACAAATCACCTTTTTAATAGAAGGGCTAGCCAACATCTCGAAACCCGCATCCCAAAGCCAGGAAACATCCCTTCCATCTGCTGCCAGGTCATTGATGGCAATTACCAGGGCCTTATCTCCTTCTGTTCGTAAAAGTGTTTTTAAAACCTCATTCACTCCAGCCGGGTTTTTGATGAGAGCAAGTGTACAGGGGCGATCCTTGTAGAAAAACTTCTCCATCCTTCCGGTAGAAGGGATATACTCCATCAGGGAAACTGCAATCAACTGCAAAGAAACACCCAGTGTAATGGCTGCTGCACTGGCAGCTAAAATATTATAGACATTGTAGAAACCCCGCATATTTGCTCGCAACCGAACAGGGTTGGCAGCCATCACCTCTTCACCAGAGCCTTTACTCTGGCAAACATCTAAGGTGAATTCCAGACAATCATTATCTTTGATGCCGTAGGCCAAAAAGTCGGGCACAGGCCTTTGGAAATCACATCCAGAACAATAATAATCGCCGAGTTGGCCATAGTGGTAATAATGGTAAGAAAGGGTATTCCCACAGTCCGGGCAGAGATTCCCCTCCCGGATCTCAAAATCCCCTCTTTCATCTTCACTTTGTTTTCCTTCAACCCCATAGTAACTGACCGCAGACTGGCCTCTCCCAGCAGTTACCACTAAGGGGTCATCCGCATTGAGCAGCAGACTGGTCTGGGGAAGATCTGCTAAAACTCGGCGCAGCATTGTAATGTTATGATCAAGTTCACAGTAGCGGTCGAGCTGGTCGCGAAAATAATTGGTGACAACAACCAAATCAGGTTTTACAACCGGGAAAACCTTCCCTACACTCCCCTCATCCACCTCCAGGACAGCCACCTGGCTGCGCGCTTTTCCATGAAGAGTGCAGTCTCTGATCAACGCTGTTGCCACACCAGAAAGCATGTTTGCTCCCTCATGATTGTTGATTACAGAAGAACCAGAAGACCGCAGTAGATGGGCAATTAAATTGGCAGTAGTGGTCTTGCCATTGGTTCCGGTCACAGCAACAACCTGCCCATAAGCGGGGGCCAAAATATCTAAAAGCTGCGGACAGATCTTTAAAGCAACTGCCCCGGGGAGGGATGTGCCTGAATAACGGAAAAAACGGCAAAAAAAAGCGACTATTTTCCCTACCAGCAGTGCAGCCCAACAACGCATATTATATTTCCTCCATCTTTACTATCAATAAAAAGCACTATCAATAAATAAAAGCGATGGCACAAGGTAAACAGTAGTTCTTTTTGCATATAAATCATCCTATGAAACCTTACCTGCTCACTGATCCATGCGGGGATGATGGCGCAGTTATCGGATCCATCCCCACGCCTGTTTTCACTAAGCCATATCAAGTATAAATCTATTATAACAGCTTATATCTCGACAAAAAAGGAGTTGACAAGCATCAAGATTGGTTCATGGGAACAGCTCTTGTGATCTATGTTGGATCTCAGTTGGATCTTAATGGAACAAACGGGAAAAACTCAAACCTGGCCCTCTACTCCCACTCCTTTTTTCTCATCAGGCAGGGCCAAAGCCAGCAGCAGAGCGGGAATAGGCAGCA
>JBASML010000381.1:0-2853 GCA_049656845.1 Syntrophaceticus sp. | reverse complement strand
CTATTGTACTGCTTCAAAAATATTTCAGTGAGAGCTTAGAAAGAAAGAAACAAAAAATAGATTATGCAGGTATACTGCTGCTTTCCGCTGCCATTATTACTCTTTTACTCGGCGTTCCTGCGGGGGGGAAAAATGCAGCAGTATCAGTGGCACTTACAGTTGCCTTATTATTTGTATTTTATATTATAGAAAAGAAAGCCGAAGAACCCATCGTCCCCTTTGAGATCCTTACAAGAAATAATACAATTGTTAATACAATCAGCTTTTTAGCCGCTGCTGTCTTAATTGGATCAGAAGTATATATGCCTATCTATATACAAAATGTATTGGGGTTCAGAGCAACCATTTCAGGGCTGTCCATGGCTCCTATGTCTGTTTCCTGGCTCCTCTCCTCTGTAATTCTGGCAAAAGCAATTCCTAAATATGGCGAACAAGTAGTAACAGGGTCCTCTATGTTTATCCTGCTTATAGGCTGTTTAATTTTACCTGCATTAGGGCTTCAATCCCCATTGATCATAGTGATTATTTGCACTTTTATCATGGGGTTCGGCTTTGGAGGGTGTTTTACAACGATGACCATAACAATACAAGCATCTGTTGACTACAGCAAGAGAGGTGCTGCAACAGCGCTAAACGCCCTTGTGCGCACAATAGGACATACTATAGGTGTAGGCATCTTCGGCAGTATCTTTAACCAGGATATAGTTAACTATTTTAATAATTTGGGTATTAAAGGGGTAGACCCAAATGACCTGTATTCTACAGCCAACCTCACCAGTTTACAAAACATACAGATTTCTATTAATTCCGCACTCCATGTAGTATTCAAAATGTTGATCGTCATCACTGTAGTTTGTTTAGCGCTCTCCCTTCTGCTTCCTAGTGGATTGAGAGAAAGTGAAAAACCAAGCTTACCTGAGCGCATAACATAGGTCCTGGTTTTCAGCTATGCACCACAGCTATAACAGGAAATCGAGACTGGGCGAGGGCAACTGGCACCAAATTGCGCTTTAACACAAAAAAAGCTTTCAGCAAAAGCGCTGGAAGCCTTAATATCAATGGTGCGGAAGGCGGGATTTGAACCCGCACGCCTTTGCAGGCACTAGCCCCTCAAGCTAGCGCGTCTGCCAGTTCCGCCACTTCCGCATTTCTAACTTTATTAAATTAATTATTTGAGTGACGTGCATATATTCAGCAGGGTCACCACATGTATCAACACTATTGTATTATAAGGAGAAACTGTGCTTTTGTCAACAACACACAACATAGATTACTCACTTGAAACCTTAAAAAAAATATACCAAAAAGCAAGAACAGTGATCGCTCACCTAGAAATACTGCTTAAAATTTAGCAGCCGGAACATCCTCCACAGCTGCCTTTTGAACACCCTCCGGAGGCCGCGGAACTCCCAGCACAATCACCACCGGAACCTCCTTTTATAAAGGATACACCGGTGAATAGCTGTTGGAGATTCCCGCTCTGGCAGGAAGGGCAAACAGCCGTCAATCTCCCGGATACTGTAGTGAACAGCGAAAAACGGTTCCCGCATTTTTTACATTCGAATTCATAGGTAGGCATTTTCAATCCATCCTCCTTCCTTCCTTATTCTAATACTAGATCGCAATAGTGTAAAGGCTTTTCATCCAACCATATACCGATTATCTCCACATCGAGACCCCACATCTGCAGAGCATATCTCCAACTTCCTAATCAAGTGCCGGGAGAAATATCTCAAAAATGCTCCCATTGTCTGGTTGGCTTTTTACGTTAATCCACCCATCATGAGATTTTACAATACCATAAACCACTGGCAAACCCAATCCTGTATAATTGTATGTATCTTTTGTTGTAAAAAAGGGCTCGAATAGGCGATTTTTGATCTGCTCATCAAAACCCTTACCTGTATCAGTCACGGAAAGACAGATATAGCTGCCTATAGAGTAAGAACCAATGTAGCAGTCTTCTGGCAGTTCATCAAAACTGTCAATCCTTTGATTCCGTGTTTTTATAATCAGTTGTCCTCCATCAGGCATAGCATCCTGCCCATTGAGCGCAAGATTAACAATCACCTGGTCAATATTTGTGGAATCAGCGTTGATCACCTGCAGATCAGGCGCCAGGTCATATTTTATTTCAACATTATTTCTGATCAGACGCCCTAACATCTCCTGAAGCTGCCTGATATTTTGATTTAGGTCAACATTTATTTTAAACTGAGGCTGTTTCCTGCCAAAGATCATCAGCTGACGGGTAAGGTTGGCGGATCTTTCCGCAGCAGTGCGAATTTTATTAAATATGTTGTTAAGATACTCTCCCTCAACCTGCGGACAACAGAGATCAACACACGCCTGGATAATGGTCAGTTGATTGTTGATGTCATGTGCCATACCACCAGCAAGCTGCCCTATAGCCTCCATTTTTTGAGCCTGCAAGAGCTGCTGTTGAGTTGTGTTAAGTTCTTCGTATGCCTGCTTTATTTCAAAGAAAAGTCGTGTGTTTTCCATAGCAGCAGAAATAAAAGAGGCTATGCTGTCAGCAAATGCCCGCTTTTCCTGGGAAAAACCGTCAACCTGTTGAGAAACAACTGATAAAACCCCAAAGAGTTTCTCTCCGTAATATATCGGCATTATGTAACTGGAGCGGATTACCATATCAGCATCAGCCGTTATCCAATTGGGTTCAGCAAGCACATCTGGCACATAGATACATTCTCTGGTTTCAGCGGCTTTACCTATCAGACCCCTTTCTTCCCCCAACTTGAAGGATAATATATGGCTTGTACAAATCTGCTCTGTTTCAGCCAACCCTATTAAACCAACCAAGGGTAGTGACCCGGTAGACTCGTCATAGCC
>JBASML010000380.1:0-1699 GCA_049656845.1 Syntrophaceticus sp. | reverse complement strand
GCTTTAAAGATTCTAGGTGCAGGGGCCAAGACTGCATCTGGTTACGGCTGTTTTGAACCGGATGTTTCATACAAAATTCCGGAGATCAAGCCGCCTGATGAGCAACAGGATAAACAAAAGAATCTAGAACTTGAAAAAATGTCACCCATCAGGCGCCAGATGGAAGATGATGGTTATTCATTTTCGAACACTGAAATATTCATGTCCCATATAGCTACAAAATGGCTTAAAAAAATAGCTGAGCCTGACACAGAGGCGGATGATCGCAAGGAGATTGCTCAATTACTAGCTGATTGGTATAAAAAACATAAGCCAAAAGATTGGGAAAAGCCTAAACATAAAAGTAAAAACTTTGATAAGGTCAAGCTGATCAAAGCGGTGTTGGATGAAGGTTAGAATGCATAGAACATAGTGACTATTTCCCGGGGCAGGAAGATGATCAATAAAAATATCCGAAAGGGTCACTGGTTGGGGCAAGATATCAAAAGAAGAAGGTGTTATTTGGGATGGCAAAAATATTAATATCATCTCTGGGTACTGGCAGTTTAGATAAAAATAATGCCTCATCAAGAGAATATAGAAAGGCTATTTACAGGTTTGAAGGATCGATCAAAGAATATGAAACTTCTTTTGTTGCTACAGCATTGAGTGAACACCTACAGGTTGATAAAATTTACCTGGTGGGGACTTCAAAATCGATGTGGGAAGAGGTTTATAGATATTTTTCAACAGTAAGCAACCAGGTTTTCGATGAAGATTATTGGGCATATTTAGGAGATAAAGTGGAGGTTTTTAGGTCAGGGAATCCGAAAATCGATGAGAATGACCTTAAAAATGTCAATAAGGCTATTGATGGTTATTTACGGTATTTAAGAAGTTCTGCTTCAGGTGGTTCCCACTGCTACATCATCGATTATGGGTTAAATGAAACCGAACTTTGGAGTAATTTTGATGTTTTTATGTGTATTGGCAAGAACTTAAATGAAAACGATGAGATATTTCTGGATATTACTCACTCTTTCCGTTCTATTCCCCTCTTTAATTATTTATTGCTGGATTTAATTGGAATCCTAAAGTTTAGAAATGACTTCAAGCTTAGTGGTTTGTTTTATGGGATGCTAGATGTGATTAGAGAAGTTGGTTATGCTCCAATTGTAGATTTAAGTCCACTGTATAATATAACATTATGGGCGAGGGGCGCATATAATTTTATAAATTATGGAAACGGCTATTTACTGGCTGATTTAATCAATGATGATGCTGTTTCTAAGAGCATAAGAAATATTTCCGATATAGTCAATATAAATCATATAGATGAATTCAAGAGAGAGATTGATCGTCTCAATGATTTACTGGATGATAATAAATATCCTGAGATTGTAATTAAATATATGCAGCCCTTTTTAAAGTCTTTTACCGATAGATTTAAGGGGATTAGCTCCAGCGGCAAGCTCCAACTAGCATTAGCTGAATGGTATTTTGATAATAAGCGGTTTGCCCAGGGTTATATCTGTCTTGTAGAATCTGTTATCACTAAAATATTGGAAATATATCGAGATAAAAATTCTAAAATTAAGATAAATGAATACAACCGAAATAAGGTTAGAAACTTAATATATACTCCGGAGTTTAATCAGATGTCGGAATATAAGCATTTATATGAAGAATTTAACATAATACGAAAGAAACGTAATGTAAT
>JBASML010000379.1:0-2171 GCA_049656845.1 Syntrophaceticus sp. | reverse complement strand
CTATACAGCTGATCAACCAGCGAAGCTGAAGGTGATTTATGGTGTTATAGCTGTTGTTGAGTCCCCCAAGATGTGGAAAAAAGAATTTCCCTTGGTTCCCGAAACCGTATTAGAGGACGAGGGCAAGACAATTTCTTTCAACAGGCCATTTTCCTTCAACCTCGAGTCCTACCAGGAGTACCTAAAAAACGCCAATGAACAACTGGGGGTAAGTGCCAAAGAACCCAGGGTTGTTATTCGGGCTGATGTCAATGTGGTGGCTGATTCCGCGGCTGGGAAATCCAGTGAGAAGTTAACTCCTTCTATGGAGATTCCCTTGGATTCAGGGGAGTTCAAGATTGGCGGCACTTTATCTCCCGAGGACTCCGGTGCTTTGACGGCAGCGCAGATGGTTCCCAACCCAGGGCTGTGGGAGAGGAAGATAAGAGCTGTTCTGTTCTTGGGAATATTGATTTTGCTAGGGGCTATCCTTCTGCTGCGGACTGAAGTGAAGGAGTCTGTACCAATCAGGGAAGTAGATTTAATCTGCAAGCAGTACAGTGATCGCCTGGTAAAAGCGGGTAAGGATTTTTTAGTTCCTGATGACCTAGTTTTTGTTCCACTGGATTCGATGGATGATCTGATCAAGGTGGCTGATGAGGCAGGCAAACCGCTTATTTTTCAGGATGCAGCTGCTCCTGATATGAAACCTATATGTTGTGTCCTTGATGGGTTAACTGTTTATAAATACATGATCACGGATTACGGGGGTGTTGCAGTGCAAAATAATATGGAGACTGTTTTACCATCAGGTGGCGAAGAGGTCTGGCAGCAAGAGACTTAAAATTTACGATAGGTCACCGGGGGGTCCTCTGTGGCCGCTAAGGGGGCTTTTGCAAAATGAACAGATCTGCCTGTGTCATGCTTAGTCTGTTGATTGCTTTTTCTTTGATGAATTGTGGGTTTACGAACTGGTCTAACCGCGTTTCAGATTCTACCACCCAGACCAGCAAATTAAAATGGGGAATTACTAGCGATTACGTCTCCCAAGGTGACCGGGGTCCAGATGTAACCTGTGAGCGTGGGTTGAAAAATGTCCGCCCTATTTCTGAGGTGAAGGATGTTGGTGCAACTAACCTCAATCTAAAGGATACCAACAAAGATGGTGCAATTGATACTTTTAATATTGAGGTTAGCAATGCCTATCCCTCTTATTATAATAAGATCGAAATCGGGGTGAAGAATTTCGGCGAAATTGCCGTGAAGGTAGGCAGAGCGATCATCAGCTGGCAGGGAAAAACATTTACACTAGAGAGTGGGACCGTATATTACCTATACGAGGATGGAAAAATTGTGAATAATGTCACTGAGCCAGAGGGTGCGGTCTTCGAAATTCGCTGGACTGAAGGCTCTAAAAAGAATCAGTACCCAGGTGAAATTTTACCTTGTGCCCTTGAGTTTCATGTACTGCAAGGTGCATCCCAAAATAACTCTTACCGCTTCGGGGTTACACTGGCTGCGGAAGCATTGGAAGTTGTGGGATCGATCAGTGATGAGGTTGAACCAGAAAAGCCCAAGGGAATTGTGGCAGCAAAGTCTGCACTAATGCCGAGAACAGGGGGAAACGCTCACCTCTTTTATCTTGTGGGTGCAGCGGCGGTAGTGTTTGGCGTTTGGTTGAGGCAAAAGGTTCAAGAGGATGATTGAACTATGTCTGCATTTGCTAAAAGTTATTCCTTTAGGGTGCCAGAATAGCTGTTTTCACCAGAAATATTTGTGGGGTGACTACGGTTAAATCCCACCTGCGCAGCATCTTTTGCAAACTAGGGATTAAGAAGCGTCATGAAGCGCAGACGATAGCCTTACAGGAGGGGTTATCTGACTTGAAGTAGAGTAGTAGTCTAGTGGTAGACCTTTCTGTCTTAGAAACTGCCAGTTAGGTATTGATGTCAAGGTATTTTGTGAAGCCGGATTATGTCGGCTTCTTTGTTTTTTAGCCTAACTGAAAAATGGAGGCCTGATGCCGGAGGTCGGAGGTCAGAAGCTTGTAGGAACTGCTTCGTCTGGTTTCGCAATGCTTCCTGACTCCGGCCTCTGTTTTTTTATCTGCCGGTGCTGCCTTGGTGGCGTGGGTCTCTCAGGGAACCAACGAGCAGCTTATAATGTAATTTTTTATTAATACGGGATTAATT
>JBASML010000378.1:0-6652 GCA_049656845.1 Syntrophaceticus sp. | reverse complement strand
TTATACCCTTTCCCTTAGCCATTTGAGTTCGCCTCCAGATAAATATTTATAAGCTATTAACCCCGAAAACCTCAACCCAAAAAACCCAATAACCCAATAATAATAAGAAATATAGTTATATATTTCTTTCTTTTTATATTATATTGTTATAGGTCAACTGTCAATTACTTCTTTGACTGGGTGTTTATCTTTATTTGACGTATAATATTTTGAAGTGCATGGTAAGCGGGTTTACGTGAAAGCTTGTACAACTGAAAGCGGCTTGAAACACTGGGTTATAGATGCCTTGGGAGGGGTAACCGGCGATGGTGGCGGCAGACTGGTGGACGTGCTGCGGAATTTTTTACTCCATAGTGCTGTCATAGGATTTTTTAAAGCACCTATGGAAATGATTATGTGGAATATAAAATGTAGAAAAAAGCAGGCCAGTGTTAAATTTCGCATGGGAGGTAGTTTTATGAGATTAGTAGTGGCAGTTACTGGGGCTACGGGGTCAATATATGCTGTTAGACTATTAGAAACATTAGAGGCAAAGGAAGTAGATGTTCATTTAATTGTAAGCAAGTGGGCTGCAAAAACCCTGCATCTAGAGACGGGTTTAACAGTTGATTGCCTTCAGTCGCTGTCTGATTATCATTATGAAGAGGATGATCTATCAGCACCAATATCCAGCGGCTCTTTTCAGCATGATGGAATGGTGATTGTCCCTTGTAGTATGAAAACCCTTGCTGCTGTCGCCCATGGGTTTGATGGAAACCTGATTGAAAGAGCTGCTGATGTTACACTGAAGGAACGGAGAAAGCTTATTTTGGTGCCCCGGGAAACCCCTTTAAGTGCTATTCACCTCAACAATATGCTTACATTGAGTCAGCTTGGAGCGGTGATCATGCCTCCGATGCCTGCTTTTTATTATCATCCAAAGAGTATCGATGATTTAGTAAACCATCTGGTAGGCAAGATTATAGATCATCTAGGCCAAGAACAGCAGTTGGTGCCTCGTTGGGAAGAGATATCTTCCCCAACGGATAGTGATTAATTGAACCTGGTTGTGATAAGCTGTTCTATTCAGGTTTTCACCACCAGATAAAGGGCTTGATCAATTTCCAATCAAAGTTGTTAGTATTCACTGTGCTGCCGTCCTGGAATTCGATCTTCCCGGTGGTTATTTTTTGGATCCACTTGCCTGTGATGCAGGAGAGTGACCCTGGGATATCCACATCATCATAGAGCAGTGACGGGTTAGCGCGAATTTGGGGTGTTTTCCTTTCTAATGCGTCCAGCATTACCTGATCAGCCAGGAATGTGTAGCGGTGGAAGGGGTCCATATCAGGGCCTGCTGGGGAATCCAAGCCTTCATATTCCATTTTACTCATGGTATCCTCATACTGCTCCAGTTCACAGTACTTAAAGAATCCCCCACCCTGCCAATTGACCTCTTTGGAAATACCGGTTTGCTCTCCGGCCAGCACTTTTTTCATTCTAGGCAGCACATAGGTATAGAAGTGGTTACCCATCTCTATGCCGATCCACTTCCTCTTCATCTTTTGTGCTACTGCAGTTGCGGTTCCTGAGCCCAGAAAGAAGTCCATCACCAGGTCTCCTTCTGCTGAGGCTACATCGAATACCCTTTTTAAAATATCCTCAGCATTACGGGTGGGGAAGGCGGGGTCCTGGGAATAGCTTTGGATGTTAGTCCAGTTGGAGTCGATTTTCTTGGGAGGGTTTTTCAGCTCTGGTATGAACTCCTGGGAACCACATAAAGGGCAGCCTTTCCACTCTCCTTGATAGTGCTCATGCCCACAGTTCCGGCAGCGAAAACGCACCCACCCTTTACTTACCCATTTATTGATCAGTTCCTGTTTCAAACCCCAGTGCCTCCCCTGGGGGGGTTCCAAGATATAATCAAAAACAAGGCGATTTTTGTTTGACCTCCTGGTACCCGGGTAGTGTACAAAGGGAAGCCAGTTTGTTTCTCGGTGTTCGTAGACATCTTTCGGCTTTCCCTCGTCTGCTTTTGAGTAAAAGAAGAGAGAATCTGTAGCTACCAGCAGTTTGTTTTTTGCCTGTTTTTGAATCCCAGATCTTTTGATGATAATCTCATTTTTAAAATTTTCTGGGCCAAAAATTTGATCCATTAACAAGCGGACATACATGTTGCCGTTGTAGTCGCAGCGAACAAAGATACAGCCGGTTTTGCTCAAGGCCTTTAGCGCCAGCTGCAGCCTGTTTTCCAGCAGGGTGATCCATGCGGCGTCTTTGTAATTGACTGAGTAGGAGTAGCCAGGGTCTTGCTCTCGGTTGAATGGGGGATCGATGTAGATTACTTGTACCCTTTCTTTGAACTTGGGCAGGATGGTGTTCAGGGCCTGGTAGTTTTCGCTTTTGATCAGCCAGCCATCGAGTTGTTCATCCAGGTGATCAAAAAGAGAAAGAATATCACCTTCGAGATCCTTGAAATGTTTTGTATCAATAGGGAGGTGGCAGTAACTGTTGGAAAGGCATTTCTCGGGTGAGTCTACTGAGCCCTCTTCAAAAATATCTGTTAACTGAAAACCCTCATCTACCAGCCCTAGTTTTTGCCACTCGTCAACCTGGAGGTGGTAGCCTGTGTGAGAGGCCAAACGACTAAGCACCTCCACATCTTTTTGGGCAATCCGGTCGATGGTAATCACATAGTTTGCTTTCCTAACAAACTTGGGTTTATTCCAAATACGCAGTAGTTCTTCTTCAAATTGGCTGATTGAGGAAATGATCTTAAAGGTGATTTTTTGGAGTATCTGCATTTTTGTGATCTGTTCTTCATTCCATAGGGTATCTCTTGAACAGAGATTTTGGTACATCCAGAGGCCAAATTGCTCTTTCAAGAAGTTGCTGGCATCTTTGTTGATAAAGTAATCCCTTTCCCCCTGGCTTTCAAACAATGAAATGGCACTTTTGATTGTCTCCTCGGTTATTTGCACTCCTTCCTTTTGGAGCTGGTGCAGTATTGCGCTAAACTTCTTTTTCTTTCTGCGTTCTGTGGGTTCGACCGCAAAAATCAGTGTGCCATCCTCCTGTTTTCCTTGGAATTGATAGCTGATTTCTGGCTTTTCAATTGATTTATTTTGCTTTAGCCCAGAAACATCGAAGAAAAACCTGATTCCATCCAATTCTATTTCTAGGTTATTCAAGGGGTGGTCAGTTTTTACATAGTGGAGCATATGGGTTGTCCAGTAAAGAAAAACATCTGTTCCTTTGAAAGCCTTGTCATAGAAGGAAGGGTGTTGGGTTGTCTTGTAAAAGTAAAGAGAACCGCCTGGCCTTAAGTAAGAGCTAAAAAAAGTGGAGAGCTGTTCGAAAATCTCCTCTCTATACTCAGGGAAGGGGGAGAGTTGGCTGTGGATCTCATCCTTTAGAGATGGGAGGAAGTGCTTTTTATAGTAGTGTGACCTGATCTGCATTAACCTAATATAACCTGATTTTCCTTTAACTTGAGCCCCAACAAAAATATCTTTTAGAGTTTTGAAGAATAACTGTTCTTTTGTCAACAGTTTTCCCTCCAAAATTATGTAACTGTATCCTAATCATATCATATTTATCTGGTGTGATGTTCCATATTCAACACTCAAAATGATTAAATTATTTGATTATTTATAGTGGTTCGAGTATATTGTTTTCAGAAAAGCAAATGGGGGAGGTGGAGATTTTGCGTGGTGCCATATTGAAGATTCTTGTGAATATAGCCGGGTTTTACCTCGCTGCCCTGTTTTTTCCCAATATCACTTATGATTATCCCTCTGCATTGCTCTGGGCTGGGATTGTGCTGGGAATAGTTAATGTTCTGGTGCGGCCGATCTTGGTTCTGCTGACATTACCCATTACAATTTTGACATTTGGTCTTTTTACATTAATAATCAACACATTAATGGTGTTACTTACCGGCTTTCTGATCGGTGGCCTGCACATACCGGGTTTTTGGTATGCTTTTATTGTGGCAATTTTCATCTCTATTTTAAACATGTTATTTTTTGATTGAGCAGCAATTATAAATATGACTAGCACCAAACAGGAGAGAAAAGGAATGCAGCTTTCAATACCTGTGCCGGTTATGAAGATTATAGAGGAATTACAGCTCGCGGGATATGAGGCTTATGCTGATGGAGAAATTGTACGTGATGCTCTCATTGGGTTGGAGCCCCAGGAACTGAGTGTGATAACTAATGCGCCTACCGAGATGGTGGGTGCTCTTTTTGATAGGGTTTATCCTTCAAGGGAAGATGATGATTCCCTGATAGTTCTGGTAGACCAGGTGCCTGTTAAGGTAACATCTCCTGGTGGATGGCTCGGAATGGATACTGATTTATCGGGAGAACTGCGGCACTTTGACTTTACAGTTAATAGCATGTCTTATGATCCCTTTTCCAAGCAGCTAATTGATCCCTGGCAGGTATCCCATTCTCTGAACTCAGGGGTGGGGATAATCAAGGCTGTAGGGGATCCCGCGGCCAGATTCCAAGAGGATCCCCTGCGGCTGCTAAAGGTTTTTTATTTAATGAAACGTTTCGATGATGCAGGGGTAGAGTGGCAGGTTGATCCGGGGACATGGGATGCCCTTGTACAGTTTTCCTCTGCAATTTGCTCTGTTTCCAGTAGAGAGGTTAGCAAGCTGATTGATAAAATCATCATTGGCAAGCGGCCAGATATTTATTTTGAGGAAATGCGTAGTTCAGGGCTCCTGAAATGCATTCTGCCAGAACTTGTGGATACTTATGGGATTGTAGAGAATGAAAACATGATCAAAGATGTATTTGAACATACCATGCTGGTTGTGAAAGAGATTCGCCCTGAGCTGCACCTGCGCTGGGCGGCACTTCTTCACGATATCGGAAAGCCGCACTGCATCAGTTTTGAAGGGAATAGTGTGCATTTTTATGGGCACCAGGTCATTGGCTCTGTGATATCCCGCCGTATTCTCAGAAGGTTAAATTACAGTGAGGAATTTGTTGAAAGGGTATGTTTTCTTGTTTTTCATCACATGTATCCTACACCCCGGACGGAAAAGGCGGTGCGGAGGTTTGTTACAAAGATCGGCCTAAAAAATCTAGGAGATCTTTTAGAACTGCGCCGTGCCGATATTATGGGTGGGATGTATAGAAATCTCGGCAGGTTGGAGCAATTCAAAAAAAGGCTCGATGTTGTTCTTTTTGAGCCGCCTCCCTTTTCTATTAAGAATTTGGAGGTTGATGGTTATGATGTGATGGAGGTGCTGGGAATAAAACCAGGGCCTTTGGTGGGCAGTGCCCTGCAGTTTCTTTTTGAAAGGGTTAAGGAAAACCCTGACCTGAATTGCAGGGAAACACTGATCAAAATCTTGAAGGAAGAATATCTTTCCGCTAGCAGTGCTGATCAGTGTTAATGCGATGAAAAGGCGCAGCATCCCAGAGCTGTTCCGAAACGATCCGTTTTCTTGGTTGACCTGGTCGGGATTCTAGCGGGCCTATGGTTTCCGACCTTTCCGGCCTTGATGACCAGGGCAGAACTTCCAGGTGGTGAAAGAGGGTTTTTCGGTTTGCAGCTGTTTTTCGCCTGGAGGATGGCGTGGGGCATGTGCGATAGTGACGCTGTTGAAGAGTTTTTCCTCGATTTCTATCAGCTTTCCATCCTGATAGCGCCAGATACGGAGTTCTACCCGGGGAATCACAGCGGTTACCTCATGGGGGACAGGGAGTGTAGAAAAACGGGAGACCTTCATGGTTACCCCGGCGATATTGATGATGATTTCATCTTTTTGTAGAGCCACAACTTTCCCCCCAAAATTGATTCTAGCTTATCATATTCATTAAATGCCATCTTTGGTACTTACGGGCATATTCTTGTTGTTGCAAAGTGTCTTGGGGTAAATTATACTTGGCTAAGGAGGGAAAACTACATGGAACTAATGAGTGCTGCAGAATTTATATCCCAGATAAATCCCTGGCTGCTGACACTGCTCATAGTCTGGAGTATAGCCTGGAAGGGGGTTGCTCTTTGGACTTCTGCCAGGAGCGGCCAAAAGGCTTGGTTTATTGCGCTTTTACTTATAAATACAGTGGGGTTTCTCGAAATTATTTACCTGGCCTTTTTCAGAGTTAAAAAAAGTACCTACTACCATCCCTATCTTCGCTGATCACAAGAACTCGCCTTTAGGAGCGGTCAGATAGGGATTTATAATCTCTGAAAAATTCGGCATAGTCGTTGATTTGCGGCTATGCCGTTTTTCGTTTAGTTTTGCAAGTCAATAGCGCCAATGCAGTTATAGAAAATCTGAATTCGCTGAGTTCTGCGACCATCGACCTTTTCAGCCGTGAATACAATAATTTTGTCAATGAACTCTCGGATAATCTCTGCATCCAATTCTATAATCTCTGTGTACTTTTTAACCAGTGCAAGGAAGCGGTCGGTATTGAGGGAATTTTCTTTTGCTGTATCAATGGTATGGAGTGAAGTGCTATAGGCTAGCCGGACACAAGGAAACAAAGCGGTTTGTTGCTCCGCCCACATAGACCTCAACTCCCAGCTTTCTGTTGTTGATATAGTATTTTGTTTTGCCAAAGTCAAAGCCAGTGGGTCTTAACGAAAATATGCAATCCTTTTCCAGATGGGCTGTGTTCCATATAGCAACCACTAAAAGCAT
>JBASML010000377.1:0-4704 GCA_049656845.1 Syntrophaceticus sp. | reverse complement strand
ACACAACCCGCCTCCCCGAGATTACCTCCATGACGGGAAAATAGATGACGAATTTCGGGGGCTGTACGGTTGCGGTTATCTGTTAATGTTATTAACAATACAGCAACCCCTTCTGCCGCATACCCTTCATACTTTACTTCTTCGTAATCTACCCCTTCTAGCTCTCCTGTCGCCTTAGCAATAAGACGGTTGATATTATCCATGGGCATGTTGACCTCCCGAGCCCGGGCAATCGCTGTTTTCAGAGCCGGGTTTGCCTCAGGGTCACCACCACCCTGGCGAGCTGCTACATAAATCTCCTTTCCGAGCTTGGTAAATACTCTGCCGCGTTTTTCATCTACTCTGGCTTTACGGTGTTTGATATTCGCCCATTTGGAATGGCCAGCCATAAAATCACCTCACTTTAAAAATCTGGAATCGGCGGTGTCCGCCTTTTGTGTTCACTGCGTTTCCGCATTCCCTCTATTTTTCCCCTTATATCATCAGGAACATCTCCACCCAAAAGATAGCGGTCAAGCATCTCATAAGAGAACCCCATTTCCTCTTCATCGGTTTGATTCTCCCACAAGCCTGCACTGGGAGGTTTCGTAATAATCTTTTCAGGCACCTTGAGGTAATAAGCCATTTCCCTCACCTGGCTTTTAACAAGATTACCCAGAGGGAGCATGTCACTCCCTCCATCACCATGTTTAGTAAAATACCCCACAGCAATCTCGCTTTTATTGCTGCATCCAACAACAAGATAATTATAAATGCTGGCATAATAGTAAAGCACAATCATGCGCAAGCGTGGCTTTATATTGGCCAGTGTGAGACGCATTTTTTCGCTGGATATATTTTCACAATTAGGCTCTAGCAGTTCCCGCAGCATATCATAAACCTGATCAAGGACAACTACCTTAGTTTGCAACCCCAAAGCATCAGCAATCAGCCTGGCATCTTCCATATCTTGATTCAGGCTGTGGCAAGGCATGGTGACAGCAAGAGAGGTTTCCGGAAAGGCTCTCTGACAGAGTGCACCCACCACCGCCGAATCCAAACCACCACTTAATCCGTAAACAACCCCTTTTGCATCAGCTTCAGCTACATGTATGCGGATCCATTCTATTAGAGATAGTGCTGTTCCTGGAATATCCATCTGCTCTGACATCGAAAACACCCCATTTGAATTTTAGCAGAACATCAATATTACAGCAATTAACGCTCTTGTTTCTGGCGGTCGTATTCAAGGAGAGCATTTTTAACCGCCAATTTGGTAATAAAATAAAACACATAGATTCCCAATGCAATTAAGAGCAGGTAAATTATCAGCACCAACCACTCCATCAACGACTCCCCCCCTTACAAGGAGACTAATTCTACATCCCCCATCACACCAAGCTTATCACCAAGGATGATCACTGCCCCCTGGATCACCCTGATTTTACAAACCTTCTCCAAAGCAGGTGCAATATCCTCTTCCCGATGCACCAAATTTCCTAAGGTCGAAGCAGCGGCATCTGCCAGAGCGGCACAATGGCTAATCACTACGGCTGCATCGGTACATCCGAAACTTAAAGATGGACCTACACTAGCAGACGATGTACATACCCCACAGCCATTTTGTTTTGGATAAAAATGCAGACCCACCTTTCCGGATAGGGGGGATTTTCCAGCAAAAATACCAGTTGTAATAGGGTGCTGAGTCTTAAAGTAGATGTCCCCACCGTTTTCTACGATAACCTCTTTTGCTGTACGCTGCAGTTCCCGCCCTATAACTTCTGCAAACGCTCCAGCAACCGCAGCCATGGGGCCCACCCCGGCCCTCAGGGCAGCGGCAGCCATCAACCTGGCAATGCGAGGAGCACCAGGCAAAAGGCGGTGGGGTATCAGTGTCCACCGAAACTCTTCATCACGGGCAATGTACTGTTCCAGGTCTTGTCTGAGGCTTGTCAACAGCGACAAAGCCTTTTTTTCTATTCCGGGTCCAAAACTTTCACGATCAATACTGATCAACAGATCCGATTCTTTTAATGAAAGAGGGAAGGAAACCATCCCCTTCCCCTGTACCAGTTTGCGGTAGGTCCGCTTGCGATATTCCATTTCCTAAAAGCGAACCTCAACTGCGCGGGCCATACAAACATCTAAACAGCTCTCACAGATAATGCATTTGGAATCATCGAAATGCACTTCCATATCTGGTCTCGTCATATAAAGAGCACCCGCCGGGCAAAATGATGTACATGCCCCACACTGCAAACAGCGGTCCTTATTCCAAAATATCGTACCACTCAAAGGTGATATATCAACCCCTATGGCTTTTAGATATTCTAACCCACGGTTGTAATTCTCTGAATCACCGCTCAGCTCTAATACTACATAGCCCTCTTTATGAGGGTTGATATCAGCCTTCAAAATGTTGACCACCAGGTCATAATCTCTTACTAGGCGATAGATAATCGGTTGATCCACCAAAGCAGATGAAAAACGCAGAACAATCTTATTAGCAACCAATGAATGTCCTCCCCCTATCTGTTATTCTTTTTTTCCTCAAGGTTATTCATGGTAATACCTGCATCTATTGATGGGAGTGCCTGCACCGGTTCTGTAAGCAGGAAATCACCCTCTGTAATCCAGGTTTTGAGAATTTCGGCAATCTGCCGGGCCTTAGCGTAACTAGAAAGTGGTGTTGTCGGCACTTCTTTGCCCTGAATGGTGATAGATCCCGACCTCAGTTCAGCATAACTAACTCTCCCCAGATCGCCAGATTCTCTTTGTGGGTAAGTAAAACTGTAATCCATAACAGTCGTATAGATTTCCGCATCTGTTACTGTACAATAGCGGAGGATTTCTTCATTAAGTATGGGAATGGGAATGCCTATACCGACCGCCAGGCTCGCCCCATACCCCATATAGCTCACACCTCGCAGCCATTGAGGACTCATCTGTTTCAGGTCACCGATGAGAGCCAGGGTTCCTGCTCCATCTAGAGGAACACCATTCTCTCCCCTGGATACACTCGGATTATGCTGAGTACCATGCCAGGCGACATAGCCGGTACCTCCACCCAGGAAAATCCGTGTGCCCACACCAACAGTTCTATAATAGGGATCATTCAACAGAGGGCTTAACTGGCCTGATGTAGAATAACTGGCATTCCCTAGCCTGGGTTTAAGCACCCCCATATAGGTGTAGATTGTTCTATTCGATGAATTTACAGCCACACCGTAATTCTGGTAGGCATTGCGTGGGTTAAAGAGAATGGCATCATTGATCTCTTCAAGCGTGATCCGGGATTCTATATGCCGACGAGGGTAACAGTCAGTCCCATAACCAAAGGCCTCTAACTTTACCTCTCTTCCCGCCACCAAGTCTTCAATAACATGGCCTCCACCATACAAAAATCGGCCTGGATAGACACGGTTTTCAGGATCACTCTCCGGAAGGGCTGTTGCCCCGATATAGGCATCCACAGCTGCAATTCCCGCATAAGCAGGCACACCGTTCAAGTAGGCCCTGTTCATTTTAATCCGCGGCTTGGCATGGCCGAAATTAAGAAAAGCCCCACTAGAACACATTGTCCCAAAGGTTCCTGTTGTAACCACATCCACTTCCCGGGCTGTCGTTTCCATGCCCTTCTCTCTCACCAGATCGATGATCTCCTCGGCAGTAACCACAACAGCCTTCCCTTGTTTAATTTTTTCATTAATCTCAGCATACGATTTTTCAACAGACAACTGCCTGCACCTCCTGAATTTCTCCGCAATTAATAAAACTAAAAAGCCCCCTGAGAGTGGAGGCCTTTTTATCGAGCACCCTCTTATCTCCCAGAATCCATAATTCTGCGGGAATTGGCACCTCGTTCTTTATTAATAAAGAACCGGTTGCCGGGTTTCATTGGGCCCGTCCCTCCACCACTCTTGATAAGAGTATCACTATTTAATTTAATTATCGGTAATTACAATATCATACTGTAAAAAGGCTGTCAAACTATTTTTCTAATTCTTTTTTTTTCTAATTCTTTGATCGGCTCTTTTTAGTAATTGATCAACCTGTTCAGTGGTTTCTTTTCACGGCAGCTGCCGGATTCCAAGGACTGCCTGGCTATTTCTCAGGCTTTTCAACCGGTTCCTGAATAGCCTCTTCTACTTGATCAGTGGTTTCTTTAGACGCCTTGCGAAATTCTTTAATAGTTTTGCCTATAGATTTCCCGACATCAGGTAATTTGCCGGGCCCAAAAATAATCAATATAATAGCCAGTATTACAATTAATTCCCAGGGGCCAAGATTAGGCAATATACCAAACATGGCTTTTCCTCCTCCGCAATTTATGTACTTATAAAAAATATTCTCTAGAAAAATGTAAAATCCTGCGGTTTATTCATTATCAATTTCTTCTAATATGATTTTATGGTCTACAAGAGCTAACTCCTTGATCCGCGCATTAATAATTAAACGCCGGCCGAAAATGTCTTCCAGCAGCAGTCCCCCTTCATGGAGCTGTAAGCGGTCAACATTTTCAAACACCTTTTCCTCCTTGTCACCTTTCAGAAGATATGCATTTGCCTCACACATATTCTCCAACCTCCCTGTACTTTTTGAGATTTTTGACAAGCATATCTATCAGATGCGGTAGGGGTTCCTGCTGTACCCCAATAATTTCTACCCTGTTCCTACCAATAGGAAGCAGCATTTTTAATGCTTTGCTCTGGCTCACCGCAGCAG
>JBASML010000376.1:0-3667 GCA_049656845.1 Syntrophaceticus sp. | reverse complement strand
TGTGGGTTCGACTCCCACCTTCGGCACCAGATACTAATTGCTCTTGAATACGCAAAATGCGGGTTTGAGAGCTTTTTTATATTATTTTTATATAAATTAAAATTATCTTAATGTTGATTTTATGTATTTATTTTATGTATTTATTGTTTCTGTTTAAGAACTCAAGAAGGATGTACGCCTATACGCCTGTAAAAAGATGCCAGCAGGCTTTGCTGTATAACGACTGAAAAATATTACAAGAACATATAAATAGCCATGATTATAATAAATATAATAAAAAAAGGTTCATAGAATTTATCTAAGGTTTTTTGATTTATTCGTTTACTCAATACAGGTCCCAGGAATGCACCTGTTATAGTGCCGGATGCAAGCAGAAAAACTAATAGCCAATTCAGAGTACCAAATGCAGTGTGGGTAATTACCCCTGTTGTTGCTATAAAAAGTAGTACCATTACTGAAGTTCCGACTACTTCCAAAGAGGAGAGACCCAAGCTGTAAAGTCCTGCAAGAATGGGGGGTGTTCCGCTAACACCCATCATACCTGACATCAGACCTCCAATAAGCCCAAATACCAAACCTTTTATGATATAAGGTTTTGAAAATGGCATAGTTTCATCAGAATTTGCTTTTTCAGTTTGCTTATTTTCCGGTAGCTCCTCTTTAACCTGCTTTTTTCTTTGTGAAATTATCATACCAGCTCCCATGATGAGAAGTAACAGTCCAAATATTTTTTTTAGAACCATGAGAGGAATAATTGTAACCAAATAGGAGCCGGCGATTACGCCGACAATCCCTCCTGCTACCAGCAAAAACCCTTTTTTAAGTTTGACATTGCCTGCTCTGTAATGGCTTAATGAAGCAGCAAGTGTGGTTGGGATAATTGTTGCCAAAGATATTGATACTGCCTGGTTGATTGGAATAGCAAACAATCCCGTTAACATTCCAACATAAAAAATTCCTCCGCCTCCACCCATTAAGGATACTAAAATACCAATGATGAGTCCTGCTATTGGCAGTAAATAAATAGATAAATGCACTTATATTACTTCCTTTCAAAGAACTGATCCGTAAATTGTTTAGGATTGATTTATAATCCTGCTAGTTTTCGCAACTTATTTTATTCTTAACAAGAGGAAGAGGGGTTAAAACAAAAACCTATTTACATAGAAATGTTATCAATATCTTTTTTATCACTCTTTTTCTTGGGAGCGAATAACCCCAGGGTTTTTTTTATGATTAATCTTTTTGTGTGTTTATTCTACCAGGAACATGGGCTTGAGAAAAGTGAAGAACGAAACGATAAGAAAAGAAATGGCCAATAGTTGTCTGATTTTTATCAACACCTTAGATCAACACTTAGTTAGAATGCTTAATACAAAATTTTTTCTATATGATGTTGTTCTCAGCGCTCTTGTCAAAGTAAATCAAATATAATAAGGTTGTTATTAGCTATGTAGGAAATTGAACTTGTGGAGTAGGCAATTATGACAACTAATGGTGTAACCAAAAGAGTGGCATCACTTGTAGCCGCGGTTAGTTCTTTTATTACCCCTTTTCTCGGGTCATCGATGAATATTGCTTTGCCAGGGATTGGTAGCGAATTAGGCATAGATGTGGTTTATCTAAGCTGGTTGGTGACATCTTATCTCCTGGCTACTGCTATTTTTCTGGTTCCTTTTGGGAGAATCGCCGATATCTATGGCAGGAAAAAGATTTTTCTCTACGGGACGATCACTTTTACGGTGGGGTCGCTGTTGTCTGTTTTCGCCCCGAACGCTCACCTGCTGCTGGTGACCAGGGTAGTGCAGGGGTTAGGCAGTTCGATGGTCTTTGGAACTGGTGTGGCAATCTTGATGTCTGTTTACCCGCCCCATGAACGAGGGAAGGCTTTGGGGATCAATGTGGCTTCGGTTTATCTGGGTCTTTCCTTGGGTCCAACGCTGGGGGGGCTTCTCACACATCATTTTGGATGGAGAAGTATCTTTATGGTGACCTCAGCATTGGGAATCCTGGTCATCATTTTGGTCATCAGTAAGTTGAAAGGTGAGTGGGTGGAGGCTGCGGGAGAGAAGTTCGATCTGGTGGGTTCTTTTTTCTACGGAGGCATGGTGCTCTCATTGATGTTTGGCTTTTCTAATGTTCCTAAAGCCTCTGGTTTTTTGCTATTGGGTATAGGAGTAGCAGGGCTGCTGTTTTTTATCTGGTGGGAGCTGCGGGTGGAAAGTCCTGTTTTAGAAATGCGGCTCTTTCACCATAATTTAGCTTTTACCTTTTCCAACCTGGCGGCACTGATCAACTACAGCGCTACTTTCGCTGTGGGCTTTATCCTGAGCCTTTATTTGCAGTATATTAAGGGTTATGGAGCGGTGCAGGCCGGGTTGATCCTTGTCTGCCAGCCTGTGGTACAGGTTATCTTTTCCCCTATAGCTGGAAGGCTTTCGGACAGGATCGAACCGCGTCTTGTGGCATCTATAGGAATGGGGTTTTCGGCCCTGGGTGTCATGCTGCTGATCACTCTTTCCAAAGATACATCACTGGCTTATCTAATTTCTTGTTTGGTTCTGCTGGGGTTTGGGTTTGGATTATTTTCTTCACCAAACACCAATGCTGTGATGAGTGCGGTACATAAAAAGTATTATGGTGTGGCTTCCGGGATTATCAGCACTATGCGCCTGCTAGGCCAGATGTTCAGCATGGGGGTTGTCACCCTGATTTTTTCTCTCTACTTAGGGGGAATGCAGGTAACTCCAAGTAACTTCTCTTCCTTTTTGAAGAGCATACACCTCTCCTTTATTATTTTTGCTGTTCTCTGTGTTTTTGGGATCGCTGCTTCTCTGGCCCGGGGTAGAGTACATGACCAGGAGGAGTGCTTTGAACAAGTTTCTGACTCCTGAGAAGGAACGCCTGTACTGAAAAGCGAACCATCGAAATGGGAGGTTTTGCTTATGATTATTCTGGGAATTGACCCCGGTGTGATTTCGACAGGTTATGGAGTAATAGAAGTCAAAGAAGGAAAAGAAAGCCTGGTTGATTTTGGTGTCATTAATATCGATAGGAAACAGGAGCTGCCTGCGCGTCTGTCCGCTATTTATGATGGAATAACTAATGTTTGCCAGCAACTGAAGCCGAATGCGCTAGCAATAGAAGAGATCTTTTTCAGCAAGAATGCGCGCACAGCTATCACAGTAGGGCATGCTCGGGGCGCAGTAATTCTGGCTGCAGTTCATCAGGGAGTTGAGGTTTTTACGTATACACCTCTACAGATCAAGCAAACTGTTTCCGGTTATGGCAGAGCAGATAAACTTCAGATGCAGCGCATGGTTCAGATGATTTTAAAGCTGCAGGAGATACCGCGTCCTGACCATGCTGCTGATGCCCTGGCTGCAGCTCTTTGCCATTATTATATTTCCCGTACGACATGTAGGCTGGAACATAAGGGTATTGGGTGGGGTGAGGAGCGATAATTTCTTATTTGAGGGGTAACTTATTAGAGATAATAGATGAAGACCGGATCTTGCTTGAAGTACAGGGAGTCGGGTATGAGATTGCGGTGCCAACCAATTTGCTGCAGAAGCTGCCTGCAGCCGGGCAAGAGATGGAACTCTATACACATCTTCATGTGCGGGAGGATATGCTCCAGCTTTATGGTTTTCCATCACTCCTGGAC
>JBASML010000375.1:0-9478 GCA_049656845.1 Syntrophaceticus sp. | reverse complement strand
GTAGTAGTGTTTACTTTACCGGAATCGACAATTTAAAGGAGAAAACAAATGAAATTTTACGAAGAATTACAGAAGAGAGTGGAGCAACTTGTGCAGGATAAGGTGCTGCAGGGGTATCCTGTCAAAGTAACCGGCAAAGTGTTGAAACCTGTCGAGGCCATCGGTAAACCTGAACGGCGCGATTTTCCACTTCTTCAGGGTAAGGAATTAATGGTGGAGGCTGATTTTCAGGGTCACAAAGGGCAGGCTTTTACCAGCGAGCCCAGTGGATTCCAGGGGACAATAGAGGAGATTCTGATTACTCCATTGCGAAAGAAGAGCAGTGGAGAGATGGCAGTATTTATTGCCACTCTAAATGCTGTAATGAGCTATCTGGGTATGGCGGAAAAAATGCGGCATTGCAGTGATGAAGAACCGGAAAGGTGTTCCCGGGAATTATGTGCCTTTATTAAGGAAAAGTACGGAAATATCCGCGTGGGGATGGTGGGCTACCAACCGGCTATGAGCGACCACCTGCATCGTGAGTTTAATATCCGCTTGCTGGACCTGAATCCTGATAACATCGGTAAGATCAAAAATGGGGTGCTCATTGAGGACGGAGTGAAGAACAAGGATGATGTAATTCAGTGGGCTGACCTCCTTCTGGTGACCGGGAGTACAGTAGTTAATGGAACAATAGAAGACTATTATGGTTTAGAGAAGCCGGTGCTCTTTTATGGCAATACCATTGCCGGAGTAGCAGTTCTGATGGGCCTAGAGAGGATATGTTTTTATGGTAAATAGATAGTGAATTATATGCCAGCAAGCTTTTTGTTGAAGATTAGAGAAGAAAATGATCAGAGCAGGATCAGAGCAGATAGAAAGAGCAGATACTTTTTAACGACCCTTTTGTTAGTTCAGGGGAAAAAGGGCAGTTACGAAAAATTAACTGCTCTTTTTGGTTAGCATAGGCTTATTTAATGGCGCCAACGCAACAAACGCCAATCAACACTGTTTAATAATAGCTGTTCTATTTTTTCTAAGTTTTTCGACAAGGATATTTCTCTTTTTTGTAGAAAAAACAATTATAATCTTCTATAAGTCAATGATACTGATAATAATAATATTTCTGTAGTAATGGGACGAGAAATTTTATTGCATTGGATAATGGATGCCTTGAAGCGGATTGAAAAAGCCTCTGCTTGATCAGGGGAATGGCGAAAAGGCAGTAGAGAACCGTATAGCTGGATGAAGATTATCCTTTGAAAGAACCATAGTAAAGAAAGTGATTTGGGTTGTAGAAAGGATTCATTACTAATTTGACAATAAGGCCGGGGGATGCCCGGTTTTATATTGGGGAGGTTTTTCAGTGGGTTTTTTTAAAGATATGAGTGATAGCGCGGTCAACTTATCCCAGTATAAGCGTTTTTCAGAACAACCCTGGGGAAAGGTAATTTCTTATTTACTGCTTATGGTTTTAATCTTGGGGACACCGGTACTTTTATCCTTTGTTTTTGATTTTAATAGAGAAGTAGATAATTGGGCCGCTGAATTCAATGAAAATATACCTGAGTTTGTGTTAAAGGACGGGGAGTTAACGGTTTCGGGGGAAATGCCTCTAATTTTTGAAGATGTAAGTGGTGAAGACAAAAGAATTGTTATTATTGATACCAGCGGCGAAACAGATGAGAGTGTTTTAGATGACTATGATATTGGTATGTTTATTTCGAAAAAAGAGGCGGTAATTAAACAAAATGCAGTAGAAAAACAGACTTTTAGTTTTGCTGCGCTTAAAGGTGAGGAAATACATAAAGCTGATATTGAAAAATACTTATCTTATATTAAATGGACAGGCGTCTTTATTGTACTTTTTGGCCTTATTTACTTTTTCCTGGCAAAGCTTTGCACTGCTGTAGTATTAGGCTTTATTTGTCTGCTGTTTTCAACAATACAAAACTGCGGCTTACAGTATGGCCAAGCTTTTAAGATTACTATATATGCCCTTACAATGCCTACTCTTTTTCAGGCATTACAACAAATTCTTGCACCGGGATTTGTTTTCGGGTGGTCCATTTACTACACGATTGCTCTGCTTTACCTCTGGTTTGCGGTACGCTCGATAAAGATTAAGCAGCAAGAGGAAGGGAATAAAGATATTGTTGTTTAACAGATAGTGCTTGGCATCAATTTTCTGTTAAATACGGATATGCAAGCTTTGTTTGGGCAAGCGTCTTTTTCCCTGCTGAAAATGGCGAGACTGCACCACTTCAATATCTGATAAAGTTTATCGCTTAACTTTAATGGCATACCTGGTCCAAATCAGGTAGCAAGCAGTAAGGCAGGCATACATTTCTATATATAGAAAATCAATGGGTATTTCAAAGGTTTTCTTGAAATGGGCTAACTTATGCAGTTCAAGTATTGTTTTACTGAAAACAGTGATATGATTGGCATCAGGCAGTATGCCGAACACAGCGCTGACCAAGATGAATGGGTCCTCTGTTCGCTTAGTTACGAGCAGCAGGAAAAGAATTGCCAGGAAACCCAAGGGGAAGTTCCAGGCGGAGTTGTCAAAGTGGGGGATGGCGTCAAGAATAAAATGGGATCCAAAGGCAAACAATGGGCTGAGCAATTTATTGTTTTTCATAAACACATAGATAAGAGAACCTGTCAGCAGGTGAGTTGCTCCTGTCATTATTCAACCCTCTCAAGCGAGTTGAGTTCTTCCGGGTAATGTTTGCTGGTAATTTATTAATAATGATGGTGTTATAGGTTTCTTCTCGTATTTTTTTTGTTCCTGGTATTCATATCACGGGACATATAACCTTGTATTAATGTTCTCTGTAATGAATGGTTTTTTATTTTATGCAGCTCTTTTTTAGTTTAGGTAAACTATCTTATATTAACCCTGGGAAATTATACAATTTGTTCCCGTAGATACTATGGAAAAAGTATAGTGGTTTCGTTTGTGTTGACATCATAACCCGAACTTTCCTATAATATGAGAGTGAGCAATCACTCTCATTATTTAGAAATTTCGGGGGACACTCATGGAAATAGCATCAGAATCCAGCAGTACCCAAAAGAAAATTGTCGATGCTGCCATCAAGGTCTTTACGGAAAAGGGCTTTGAAGGAGCCACCACTAGCGAGATTGCCCAGCAGGCTGGTGTTGCTGAAGGGACGATCTTCCGTCATTTTGGTACCAAAAAGGGGGTCCTTCAGGGCATTCTTAACAGTGCGGTTTCCAGTTTCCAAAGACAACATCTGATGGCCACTTTAGCGGGTATGATCGAGAGGGGGGACACTAATTCCTTAATATATATTATCAAGGAACAGTTGGATGCAATTCAACAACAGCTCCCTTTATTAAAAATGCTATTTTATGAGGCCCAGTTTCATACAGAAGTCCAAGATATCATTATAGAGAAGATTGCAATGCCGATTCTTGATCTCCTTAGCCAGTCCATCGAGAAACGGAAAGATAAAGGAGAATTCCGGTGTTTTGATGCTAATCTGATGGCTACTACACTGATTTCCTCACTTTGGGGTTATATTTTATGGAAGCAGATAGCACCGGAGGAGACTATGGATGAAAAAGAAGCATTAATACAAGTTCTAAATATATGGCTTAAAGGTGTAGAAACAAATCCGCATGACTGCTGAGGAGGTTTATATTAGATGCCTGTCCGGGTAGGTATTCCGCGTTATTTGGGTTATTTTTCTTTTTATCCCTTGTGGAAAACCTTTTTCGAAGAATTAGGGGTGGAGGTGATCACATCCCCTCCCACTAACCAGGAGATCCTTAATGCCGGGGTGGCCGAGGCTGTTACTGATGCCTGTATCCCGATTAAACTTTATCATGGCCATGTAATGGCAATTAAAGACCAGGTGGATGTTCTATTTGTGCCCCGTCTCGTCAAAGTACGAAAGCATGAAACGGAAACATTTTGTCCTAAGTTTTTGGGGCTCCCTGATCTGCTGCGCGCTTCTATCAATAATTTGCCAGAGATGCTTGACACGAGGATTGAGCTTACCCGTGGGCGTTTTGAGCTTTTCCGTATTGCCAGGGAGATAGGTGAGAGGTTCGGAGCCAGTCTTACTACGATAACCAGGGCTTACCTCCTTGCCTGTCAGTCACTACGGCGGTACTGGGGATTAATGTATAAGGGCATGCTGGCAGAGGATGCACTGGCTTGTATGGAAAAGGGGTGTAAAGTGGCCCAGCAGAAAAAGCAAGAGGAGTTGTCCATTGCTGTGCTCGGCTATCCCTATCTTGTCTATGACCATTTTGTCAATATGGATCTTCTTAAAAGATTAAACAGCTTGGGGGCAAAAGTATTCACTGCTGAAATGATTTCTCCAAGGCGGCTGCTCAAGGAAGCAAAAAATATGCCTAAACAAATGTTTTGGTATTATTCTAATCGTGCGATACATGCAGCTTATTATTATTTAAAAAAGAAGAGGGTTGATGGGATTATTCATATTACTGCTTTCGCTTGTGGACCCGATGCTATGCTGGACAGGCTTATGGAAATAGAGTCCAGAAAGTGGGGCCATATGCCTTTTATGACTCTTTCTATTGATGAAGAAACAGGTACCGGCGGGGTAGAGACCCGTTTGGAGGCCTTTATTGATATGTTGAAAAGGAGAAAGGTGCTGTAATGAAGATTACATATCCTCATATGGGCTACTCTTATATTGCCTTTAAGATGCTAATCAATGATTTGGGATATGAAGCTGTGGTTCCTCCAGAGCCAAGCAAACGGACAATGGATCTGGGTGTAAGGTATGCCCCTGAGTTTGCCTGTATTCCTTTTAAGGTGCTCTTGGGAACCTATTTGGAGACCATCGAGATGGGTGCAGAGATGGCTATCACATCAGGTGGTATGGGACCCTGTAGAGCGGGATACTATGGTGTCATGCATCAAAGGATTTTGAACGAATTAGGCTATGATTTTAATATTCATGTTTTCGAACCCCCTCAAATCAATTATCTAGATTTTTTTAAAAAACTAAAAGCAGTTAAACCCCGGGGTATGTCGTGGCGTACTTTTATTCAGTTGATTAAAAAGGGATACAGTAAACTGGAAGCCATCGATGAGATGGAATACTTAATGTATAGAATTATGCCCTATGAGATCAACAAAGGAGATACTGCAAATGCCTTTGAAAAAGCTCTAGAAATACTGGATGATGCCCAAACTACTGAGGAGATTGAAGATGCCCGGTGGGAGTGCAGAAAAATTATCGCCAAGGTGCCGCAGGACAGGTCACGTGTTCCTCTTAAAATTGGTATTATTGGTGAGATCTATGTTGTCCTGGAGCCAGCAGTAAATTTCTATATTCAAAAGACACTAGGGGAAATGGGTGTATATACAGATCGTTCCATCTGGCTAACCTCCTATACCCAGAAGAATGTTCTTGTGGAAGGGAAAATTGGAGAAAAGGATATCCATGAGATGGCACACCCTTATCTCAATGAATTGATCGGCGGACATGGGCTTAACAGTATCGGGGAGATTGTGATCTATGCAGAGGATGGTTATGATGGTGTCATTCAATTGGCGCCATTTTCTTGCATACCGGAGATCATGGCTAAGGGCATCGCTCCCCGGGTGAGCAAAGAAGAGGGGATACCGGTGATGACCATCTTTATCGATGAGCAGACAGCTGCTGCGGGCGTGTTAACACGGTTAGAGGCATTTTTAGATCTGCTTAAGCGCAGAAGGGAACAAAAAGCTGTTAAAGAGCGCCTTGCTTAATAGTTTTGGGAGGATAGGGTATGAAAAAAGGTTATCTAGGAATCGATGTGGGTTCTGTAAGTACTAATTTAATTATAATCGATGAAAAGGACGAGGTGCTGGCTTCCTTGTATCTCAGAACTCAGGGGCAGCCAATTCGTATTATCCAAGAGGGGATGAGAGAAATCTCCAGCCTCATACCTGGCGATATTGAGATACTTGGTGTGGGTACTACAGGCAGTGCCAGGCATTTGGGGGGCATTATGGTAGGAGCGGATATCATTAAAAATGAAATAACTGCTCATGCTGTGGCAACATCGCGTTTTGTGCCGGGTGTACAGACGATCCTGGAAATCGGCGGCCAAGATTCAAAGATTATTATATTGAGGGATGGCATTGTCACCGATTTTGCCATGAATACTGTCTGTGCTGCGGGAACAGGTTCATTTCTTGACCAACAGTCGGCACGGCTCTGTATACCCATCGAGGATTTTGGTAAGCTGGCTTTGAAATCAAAGCATCCTGTACGCATTGCCGGACGCTGCGCGGTTTTTGCCGAATCAGATATGATTCACAAACAGCAGCTTGGCCACAGTATGGAAGACATTATTGCTGGATTGTGTGATGCTTTGGTACGCAATTACTTAAACAATGTGGGTAAGGGCAAAGAAATTCTTCCCCCGATTGCTTTTCAGGGAGGGGTCGCTGCCAATGCTGGAATGAAAAAGGCCTTTGAAAAGTCTCTCAACCATGAGGTGGTTGTTCCTAAACACTTCGCTGTCATGGGTGCACTGGGTGCGGCGATCATCGCCCGGGAAACAGTAGAACAAAAAAAGAAAAAGACAATGTTCAAAGGTTTTGAGGTAACCAATTTCAGCTATAAGACTCGCAGTTTTGAATGCAAGTCGTGTCCCAACAGGTGCGAAATAGTCCAGTTTTTCCAAAATGGTGAGGTAATTGCCCGCTGGGGCAGCCGCTGTGGCAAGTGGGATGTGCAAGCCAGCTAGTATAGATTACCTGGAAAGCCAGTATAAGCACTTCGGCCGCATACTGGCGGAGATGCTGATCACTGTTTTCCAGGAGGAGGACAAAGGATAAAGAAACTGCGGTATATCAGGTAAATAGAGCAAACAGTCTCTTGGGAAGGAGGCTGTTTTGTTTTTTGTGGCATCACCATGTTGTCACTCGTGACAAAAATAAGGGGATGAAAAAACTTAAGTCAAAGTTATATTGAAAAAAAGGTTGACGCTGCTGTGCATACTGTTTATACTGTATATATACGGGATGTACGGAATACACAGGGAGGGGGTTGGGGATGAAGATTATCATCAGCGGCTCTTCTCAAAAACCGCTTTATGAACAGATCGCAGACCAGATTAAAAATCAAATTATAATGGGAGAAATAGAACCAGGAGATGCATTACCTTCTATTCGCAGTCTTGCTAGAGAGCTACAGATCAGCGTGATCACAACCAAAAGAGCTTATCAGGAATTGGAAAATGATGGGTTCATTGAAACAATTCCAGGCAAAGGTTCTTTTGTTTCCGGGGAGAACAAGGAATTATTGCGTGAAAAAAGGCTGAGGATGCTGGAGAAGAAACTGTCTGAAGTGATTACTGAGAGCAGATATCTAGGTATCAGCATGAGAGAATTAAAGGAGATGTTGGATATCCTTGATAAGGAGGAAGAATTATGAATGAGATTTTAGAAGTGAGGAATCTTGCTAAAAACTATCCAGGTTTTTCACTAAATAACATTAGTTTTACTCTAGAAAAGGGATACATCATGGGTTTCATAGGGCCAAATGGTGCTGGTAAGACTACTACTATCAGGTTGATTATGAATTTGATTAGGCGTGATTCTGGAGAAATAAAGGTGTTTGGGCTTGATAATATCAAAGATGAGTTAGATGTTAAAGATAGAATTGGTTTTGTTTATGATGAAAACCACTTTTATGATGAACTGAGCATTATGGAAATGAAAAAAATCATCGCTCCTTTTTACAGCAGGTGGGATAACAGTGTTTTTAAAGATTATCTGGATCGCTTTGAGCTTTCACCCCGGAAAAAAATCAAAGATCTATCCCGGGGGATGAAAATGAAGTTTTCTTTGGTGATAGCTTTATCACACCATGCCGACCTGTTCCTTTTGGATGAGCCCACATCCGGTCTTGATCCCATTTTCCGCAGTGAACTGCTTGATATATTGGCAGAAATAATCCAGGATGAAAACAAAAGTATATTATTTTCAACCCATCTGACAACAGATCTCGACAAAATAGCTGATTATATTACGTTTATTAATCGAGGTGAACTGGTTTTCTCTGAAGCCAAGGATACGATTATGGAAAGGTATGCCCTGGTCAAAGGGGATAATGAACTCCTGGATGAGGAGTTGAAAAGGGAATTTGTCGGTATCAATCAAAATAAGTATGGTTTTACAGGTTTGACTCGGGATGTGCACAGGGCGCATCAGGTGTTTGGCAGTTCTGTGCTTATTGAAAAAGCCTCTTTGGAGGATATCATGCTTTATACAGTAAGGGGGGAACAGTCATGTTTAACCTGTTGATCAAGGACCTCATCATTCAGAAGAAAACATTTTGGTATCTGTTGTTCTACATTCCTGTATTATTGCTGGTGTTTTCCAGTACTACTATAGCTGCTGATATCGCAACTGCTCTATATGCTACCTGCACGTGTTTAGTAGGGTATCTTTTAATTGCAGGGGCTTGTGCATATGATGAACAGAACAGGAGTGAGATATTTTTAAATAGTTTACCCATTAGAAGAAAAGATATTGTTTTGTCCAAATATCTGTCTATTTTTGTTTATGCAGTAATTGGCCTTGCTGTTGGTATTGTGATAGCCATGATCAACAATTTATTTGGGTTAGGGGAGATAGTGAGATATCCTGCTGGAAAAGATCTGTTAGGAGCATTGTGTGGAATAGTTCTCATTGGAGCAAGCTATTATCCTCTTTATTTTAAATTTGGTAACATTAAGACCAGGTTTTTGAATGTAATAGTTATTCTGGCTATTTTTCTGATACCGGCAGGCTTAATGTGGCTGGTGGAAAAGTACAGCCAGGGTACGGCCTACAATCTGCTAACACGTGTTTTGAGTAGTCCTGACTGGCTTCAAGTAGTGGTCATCGGAGTGGTTTTTTTGATGATATTCGCGATGTCTCTAGCAAGTTCTTTGAGGATCTATGAGAATAAAGACCTCTATTGAACGTGATGTTTGATTGATCTCTATCTGGGACTGCATGAGTTTTTGCAGATTTCTCTCAAAGTGCAAGATGCGCATTCCGGATTTCTTGACCGGCAGACCCTGCGACCGTGAAAGATCAGGAGGTGGTGGGTTTCACTCCAGTTTTTTTCTGGAATCAATTCCTTGAGCCGTTTCTCTGTTTGTTCTGGGTATTTCTCACTGCATAGTCCAATTCTGTTGGCTACGCGGTGAACATGTGTATCTACTCCTAAGCCTGGTTTGCTGAAGGCATTGGATAGGACAACATTGGCTGTTTTCCTTCCCACACCAGGCAGTTTCAAAAGGGAGTCGAAGTCATCTGGAATTTCCCCATTATAATTATCTAGGATTATTTTTGCTGCAGCTATAAGATGATCTGCCTTGGTTCTGTAAAGGCCTACAGATTTGATTATTTCTTCAACATCGATGATATCAGCATCAGCGAGAGTCTTGATGTCAGGATATTTTTTAAAAAAGAGCGGTGTTACACGGTTGACCTGTTCATCTG
>JBASML010000374.1:0-2516 GCA_049656845.1 Syntrophaceticus sp. | reverse complement strand
TGTTGATTTTTCAAATAATAACAACATGTTGATTGCAGCCTGCTCGATAGGTGTTGGAGTTGGTATTTCAGTTGTTCCTGGATTGTTTGAGTATGCTCCACCAATTATTCAAACAATATTTGGAGAGAGTGGAATTGTAACGGGTAGTTTAACTGCGATTATACTGAACCTGTTTTTTAACTTTAAGGATTACCGTAAAAATAATGTAGAAAAGGAAGAAGCGGTTTCTGCTTCTTGAGTAAACCGGGGAGGAATTGCTCATGGCTGTTTATAGCTTTACTTTGAATGGCAAACTAGTTCAATGTGATTGTCGACCTGATCAAACATTGCTGGAAGTGTTACGAGAAAAATTTAAACTAACAGGTACCAAAGAGGGATGCGGAAAGGGTGAGTGCGGGGCATGTACTGTTATTATGAATGGCCAAGCTGTCAATTCTTGTTTGATATTAATCCCGCAGGCACAAGATAAGGAGATTATCACTATAGAAGGCCTTTGTAAGGATAATGAATTAGATGTGCTTCAGCAGTCGTTCATTGAAGAAGGAGCAGTGCAGTGTGGTTTTTGTACTCCGGGTATGCTGATGTCTTCGAAGGCCTTGCTCATGAAAAATCCCAAGCCATCTGATAAAGAAATTAGAACGGCTATTTCCGGTAACCTTTGTCGGTGTACAGGTTATACAAAGATAGTTAAAGCTGTCCATAAGGCTGCAGACAGGTTGGAGCGAGGAGGGGTATCATGAGTTTTGAGAACATTAAAGCGAATAATAGAACTGCAGATGGTTGCTACTGCCATGGCAAAGAAACAGCATCACAGACTAAATGGGTTGGCAAGCCTATAGCAAGAAAAGATGCCAAAGATAAGGTTCTTGGTAAAACAAAATATATGACAGACCTAAGCTTTCCAGATATGCTGTGGGGAAAAATTGTCAGATCAGAGGTACCTCATGCTCGAATATTAAATATAGATACAACGGAAGCAGAAAATACCCCAGGTGTGCATGCTGTTGTTACCCACAAAGATGTTCCTGGACAGAATGCTTATGGAATTGATGTGGAAGATCAGCCGGTATTTGCATGGGACAAAATTCGCTATCAAGGTGAAGCTATTGCTGGTGTGATTGCTGATACAAAAGATATAGCAGAAGAGGCAGCAAAAAAAATCAAGCTCACGCTTGAAAAGTTACCAGTAGTTTCTGACCCCCGTGCCGGAATGAAAGATGATGCTCCTAAAATACATGAAAGTGGCAATGTTCTTCTTCATACACATGTGATTAATGGTGATGTTGAAAAAGCCTTCCACGAAGCGGATGTAGTTGTTGAAAATGAATATTTTGTTTCTATGCAGCAGCAGGGTTATCTAGAAGTAGAAGGCGGAGTAGGGTTATATAAGGATGGCATTTTATCTATTTGGTGTGGTTCACAGTATCCAACTCAGGATCAAAGGCAATTGAGTAAAATCATGGGCATGACCCCAGACAAAATTAGGGTTGTCTCCAACCCAGTTGGCGGGGGCTTTGGGGGAAAGGATGACTTAATCATTCAGGGCCAATTATCAGTGATGGCTTATAAGGTAGGAAAACCTGTAAAAATTGTTCATACCCGTGAGGAATCTTTTCGAACATGTTGGAAACGACATCCTATGTATATGACCATGAAAACCGCTGCCAGAAAAGACGGCACATTATTGGCGAATAAAGTAAAGATAATATCTGATACAGGAGCTTATGCAGGGTTGGGAGGACCGGTAGTCAACTTAGCAATTGAGCATGCCTGTGGTGCTTATCGAGTTCCTAATGTGGATCTTGATGGGTACAGCGTTTATACCAATAATTCGATTTGTTCAGCTATGCGTGGATTTGGAGTACCTCAAATAACGTTTGCAATTGAAAGCCAAATGGATCTCCTTGCAGAAAAACTTGATTTGGACCCATTAACTATTCGTCTTAAAAACGGCTTAAGAACAGGGGATAAAGCTGGTTTGGGTCATACATTAACTACTGCAATGGGAACGATAGGTACGTTGAAAAAGGCAGGCGAAACGGAGCTTTGGAAGAATCGAGAAAAGTATAAAAAACAGTCTTCATCTCCGTGGAAAAAGAGAGGAATAGGTATAGCTACTTCAATACAGGGGGTAGGTCTTGGAAAAGGAATACCAGATTACAGTGCTGCGGAAATCGTTATGGATAATAATGGAAAGTTCAGAGTGGCTATTGGCTGTCCAGACATAGGGCAAGGCAACTCCATAGCTTTTATCCAAATGGCTGCAGAGGCACTGCGTTGTTCACTAGAAGATATTAATCTCGTTGCAGGAGACACTTTTCGCACACCTGACTCTGGAGTAACTGCAGCTTCTCGTTCTATATATGCAGCAGGTAATGCAATTATTTTAGCTGCGGAAAAGATTAAAAAAACCATACAAAAAGTGGCGGCTAGATATTGGGATGTTGCGGATGATGAGGTTGTGTTTGGAGATTATTGTGTTATGAATAGGGATAAAGAGTTGAACTATAGGGAAA
>JBASML010000373.1:0-2518 GCA_049656845.1 Syntrophaceticus sp. | reverse complement strand
GTCATATCCGGCTCTGATTTTTCACCGGAAAAGGCAAAACCGCCGTCGGATTTTTGTTGGGATAAAATGAATCCCACGGCTTTTTCAGTGTCATAGCTTCCATCGGCTTTGTCCAGCGCAATAACAGCCCAGATGTTCTGGTTGATTGTATCACCAAAACCGCCGTTCACATCTTGCATTGCAGCCAGTTCATCTACCAGGTTCCTACCCCCAACGTCTTTTGGGTTCTGCCCGGCAGCCAGCATTCCAAGAATCGTCCCAGCGTAATCAGTTGGCTGCGACTTGTCATTCAAAGAAGCAACTTTCCAGTCAGGCAGCGTCCAGGGTGAATTCGATACATCCTGTCCGGCCGCATTAAGAGCAGCCACTTCCCGCCAACTACTCAAAGTTGTTTTGTTTTTCAAGTAGTAACCGACAAGCCCATCCCTGGCATCCTGAAGTGAATTCCCTGTGTTCCTGGTTCCTGCAGCAAACCCAGGCACCACCATAGTCAACAAAAAACACACCGTCAGCAATAATGCAATGCTCTTCTTCCTATAAAAACGAAACATAGTCAAACCTCCCTGATTAGCTACTTGGAAACTTGCATCAGATTGGATCTTAACCAGCCTAATGCTTGGTTGGACTCATCCATGGCTTTAGCCACTACTTAACCCACCCCTTAATGAAACCAGGTATTGGTGGCGATTAGCCATTGGATAAAAAAAGACTATTGGAACGCCGCGACAATCAAAAAACCCCGGCCCTACCGGGGACCGGGGTTATCTGTCAAAACAGAATTCGTTCAAACAAAAGACCACCTCCCTATCTCGCGTAGAGCAGTGTGACTGACGGAGTACAGGTAGGTCTCCTGGCTTAGGTTCATTTTGCCCCTGCGCCTTCCCATCCAATCTGCTCTATTGAGCACTGAACAGTGGCATTGGTGCAGGGACAATCCCCCTTACAGTGGCGGGACCGCACCGGATTTGCACCGGCTTCCCTTAACCTGTTCCGAGATCAATATTCTATTATTATATTTATTCACCACTGGTATATAAAATCCTTCTACCATAAATATTTTTTTATTCAAGCCTACACAACAACAACCCTGTACAAGTGGGCGTCCCCTGTCACTCAGGCATAACTCACCGGTTTTTGCTGGCAGAACCGATGACATTTTCGTGGTTGGTAGCTGTCTATAACTTATAGTTATAGCATGAATAGCAGGAATTATGATACTAAAGGATAATTTATAACATATAGCTATGCCTTTCTTAACATATTCTAATAATTGGGAGGGGATGTTTACTTGGATCGCAGGGATTGGTTGGTCGTTTGTACTGGTTTACTAATTGGAGTTCTGGCGGCGCTGCTGGTCAAATGGGGAAACCCACAGAATATGGGGTTTTGCATCGCCTGTTTTTTGAGGGACATAGCAGGAGGCCTGGGATTACATCGCGCAGGTATCGTCCAGTATTTGAGGCCGGAAATACCGGGTCTGGTATTGGGAGCTACACTTGCTGCGCTGGTCGGGCGTGAATTCAAGAGCAAAGGCGGTTCAGGCACTATTATCAGATTTTTGTTAGGTATCTTCATGATGATCGGTGCACTGGTTTTCTTGGGCTGCCCGTTGCGGATGCTGCTTCGTCTAGGCGGAGGGGATCTCAACGCACTTCTGGGACTGGCTGGTTTTGTTGTTGGTATTGTCGTGGGAATAGAGTTTTTAAAGCGTGGCTTCAACCTGGGTCGTGCCCAGACGGGATCACTTGCTGCTGCATTGATTATGCCCTTAGTATCTGTAGTAATTGTACTGCTGGTAATTTATAAGCCGCTGTTTAATGCCGAAGTCGGTGGTCCCATCTTCACAAGCGCCGAAGGGCCGGGTTCCCTCTTTGCACCATTGGCCATCAGCCTTGCAGCCGGGCTTATCGTGGGATTTCTTGCACAGCGTGCCCGCCTCTGTTTGAGTGGAGGGATCCGTGATTATGCTCTTACCAAAGATACCTATCTACTCAAAGGCTACGGAGCAATTTTTGTCGGCGTGCTGATTGCCAATTTGATACTTGGTTATTTTAATCTGGGGTTTGTCGACCAGCCTGTAGCTCATACAGACGGCATCTGGAACTTCATGGGGATGGCTCTGGTGGGTCTAGCCGGCATACTTGCCGGGGGGTGTCCACTGCGCCAGTTAATAATGAGTGGGCAAGGTGACACTGACGGTGGTATCACAGTGCTGGGAATGGTGGCTGGTGCTGCCATAGCACACAACTTCATGCTGGCCAGCAGTCCTGATGGGCCAACCTTTTATGGGAAAATTGTTGTGGTCATCGGGCTTGTAATCTGTGCTGCTATAGGTTGGGTCTGCCGGGAGGCCTAGTGTAGGTTTCCAATCAAAGGATAGAGGGAGGCGTTTCTCTTGAACAATGTCGTTGATGCCAGGGGCTTAAGCTGTCCTTTGCCCGTATTAAAAGCAAAGGAAGCGATAGAAAAGGGTGACGAGAAGATAGAGGTCCTGGTTGATAATAACACAGCACTGGAA
>JBASML010000372.1:0-2915 GCA_049656845.1 Syntrophaceticus sp. | reverse complement strand
TTGCTTTTATATTTGACTCCAGTTTGGGTTTGAACTCCGCTCACTTTGTAATTTGAAATAAGAATCCTCTCAACATTCCCCTGCTTGAGATCCAAATTTTGCTGCCTCTGCAGGGTTTTCAACATCTCCTGCTGGTACATTACCTTATCAACTTGGGCGCGTAAGGCACGCACCGCAGGGCCCTTGCCTGTATTTAGCATGCGCATCTGAATAAAGGTTTTATCAGTATTAATGCCCATCTCCCCACCCAGGGCATCAACCTCCCTGACAAGGTGTGACTTACCCGGGCCTCCCACAGCTGGGTTACAAGGTAAAAGGGCTACATAATCGAGGTTTAAGGTGATCAAAAGTGTTTTACACCCCATCCTTGCCGCTGCCAGGGCAGCCTCACAACCAGCATGTCCCGCACCGACTACAATGACATCATAATACTCCGCCTGATACTCCTCCATCATATATGTTCCTCCAAAAAAGCAAAAATAAAAAAGGATTTCGGGCATATTTTATCATTGAACAACTCCCCTAACAAGGAAAGACCATTCCCTCTAGTTTAAGCCATCTTCATAGTGTAAAGTTTTTACTGAACAATAATTGGATAAAAAACAAGAGAACATCACTTTTGTTAAATTTGGAATATACTAAACAAACTAACCAACGAAGAGGATCTCTTGTGAATAACATTGCACTACAAGATTTTATCTCCATAAATTATCTTTTTAATCGTGAATCTGTTAAAATGTTCATATAAATCTAAATCCTTAACAGGTTTAGCGGTATAATGGAATTTAGATAGGAGGAATTCGATGATCCCCCTGCGTGACAGCACCCGTTCGCATAGTTTTCCCATAGTCAATGTAACCCTAATCATACTCAACATTCTGGTTTTCTTTAAAGAATTGTCACTTCCTCCTCAATATTTAAACGCATTTTTTTATACATATGGTCTCATCCCAGCCCAAGTAACGACTCAACTAATGGAAGGAGCATCCTTGCTGTCAACGGGCATCCCTTTCATTTCAGCTATGTTTATACACGGCAATTGGCTGCATCTTCTGGGAAACATGCTTTATCTTTGGATTTTTGGCGATAATATAGAGGATCGCATGGGGCACCTACGCTACCTGATTTTTTACTTACTAGTTGGCATTATTGCAAGCACCGTTCATGTGATTGCCAATCCCGGTTCAGATATTCCCATTATCGGCGCCAGCGGGGCCATTGCCGGCGTGCTAGGAGCTTATTTCCTCGCTTTTCCACGGGCCAAGATACTAACTCTAGTTCCAGTTTTCTTCTTTATCACCTTTGTCCAGGTTCCTGCTATAATTTTCCTCCCAGTCTGGTTTTTAATCCAGCTCCTCAATGTCTTTAGTACAGCAGGCATGGTTGCCAACTCAGTAGCCTGGTGGGCCCATATAGGAGGTTTTATCGGAGGTATAATATTGCTTCCTTTCTTCTCGCGCAGGCATCACTATACTTAGTAATATTTTGTACCAATTCCTTTCAGGACTGACGTATCAGTTGAAAACTAGCGCTGCATAAGGTGTTTTTAGCGATTGCGCCAAAATTTTTATCACACAGATTACCTGCTCGGCTCTTTGCAGAGAAGAGATGTGACGATTTTCGATGCGTCAGCACTGTATTTATTTCTCAAGTTGTTCTACATGCTATATTGTGATAGAATACAAATGATTAATGTTCATTTTTGTTTTCCACTCAACCCCCATAACAGGGGGTATTTTTTTACAATAAGCTTATCAAGGTTTACCAACAGAATCCTTAATAACTCCCTTCAAAGATGGAACAATAATAAATAACGGGGGTGAATACTGTGTTTAGAAAAAAACAAGAAACGAATACTGCTAGCAAAACGGTCATTGGGATAGGCGCTCTTGCTACAGGCATCGGTAGACTTGTCGGCGGTAGGATTGGTGATGGCCTCACTGGTTTTGGTCTGGCTCACATAGTATTAGGTACTTTAGATATGGCCAGGCCAACAGTGAGAATGCGGTAAAAGTACCTGGGGCTACTTGCCCAGGTACTATTCTGGTATTCACCCTCTTTTATCTCATGCTCAAATAGGAGAAGACCCTGTTATAGTAGTTGGTAGTTGATGGTTGGTGGTTGGTGGTTGGTGGTTGGTGGTTGGTCTTTAGTCATTAGAAAGAAAAAACCCACAGAAACGTATAGTTCCAGTGGGCTTTTGTTTAACCTAACATCTAACTTCCGGTTTCCGACTTCCAATTCTGGTAGCCCCAACGGGACTCGAACCCGTGTCTCCACCTTGAGAGGGTGGTGTCCTAGACCGCTAGACGATAGGGCCAAAAATGGCTGCGGGACCAGGGATCGAACCTGGGCTAGATGATCCAGAGTCACCTGTGCTACCGCTACACCATCCCGCATCTCTATGCGTATACTAGTATACGCGAATCATTCTTCTACGTCAAGTGAGGTTTTTTCAATATACTCTACTGCGCGATCTATTCGCTGCAGTGTTTTATCCTTCCCTAAAATAACCATTATATCGAAAAGGCCTGGACCCATAGTCCTACCAGATAGAGCAAGCCTAGTGGGATGAATAATTTCACCCGCCTTGATCCCTAATTCCTTACTCAACTCCCGGTAAACTGCTTCTGTTGTCTGCAGGTCAAAATTCTCAAGGGCAGCCAGCTTTTCCCGGGCCTTTTTTAAATACTCTGCTGCGTTTTCTTTGCGGAAATGTTTCCGTACACCTTTCTCGTCATAAGAAAAATCATCGGTATAAAAATAATCTGAGGCATCTGCAATCTCTGCCAGAGTTTTTACCCGGGTACGTACAGCACCTACTACCTGCCTCAAATATTCCATTTCTTCCTGGTTCAACTGTTGAGGAATTAGGTTTTTTTCATGAAAATACGGGATCACCAGCTCAATAACCT
>JBASML010000371.1:0-3654 GCA_049656845.1 Syntrophaceticus sp. | reverse complement strand
TCATGTTGCATTATCATCCTGTTGTGTCGCAATATAGTCCTTTTGGTATTATCAGGCAGGAGAATATTTTCTTGTGTCAAAAGGTATTTACGGAGTCCAATTTCCGGGGGGTGAGCGGCATGATTAGCTAAGACATCTTTTACTACTTTGGTAAAGTAAGGAACATGAGTGAGTTGGCCGAGTTTATGTTACCCACATAGGGATCCCAAACAATTCTGTCGAACGTGTTAAGTTAGTAATAAGTTAGTAATAAAAATGAGGATGTTAAAATGAAAAGGGAAAGGTTCGTTATCTTGCTAGTTGTTTCGCTGTTAATGGTGACGGCACTAACGGGATTTTCGAATACGGCAAGCGCATCTTCCGTCTCTCAGAACGAGCAAACGGAAGTTGCAACTATAGAACCACAAGCTACCAGAGACTACTATTTTAGCCATATCGTTCCGGCGTTTGGAAACATGTACGATCCAAGAAACTTCACGATGACTGCCGGGAAATATTGCCGGGTACAAAGAATAGACACAAGTTATGGAAACGTTTCTTTTCGGGTAGTCGATTATAATACCTTGTCACCTTTGGGAGGTTGGATAAAGGTTGATAGAGGGCAAACCAAGTTAATTTACACTAATACCTCTGGCAGAACACAAAACGTGAGGATACAATTATCGGCTGTGCTTCCAGCTCAAATCCATGCAAAGGGCTATTTCAAGTTCGGTGAGTTTTAATATTTGGAGGGGGATGCTTGCCCTCCCCCTTTTATAAAAGAGGTCAAGGGATGATGAGAAATATTATCAGACTGGAACTGAAAAGACTTTTTGGTAGGAAGAAACTATTAGTATTAGGTATACTGGGTATCGGTCTGCTCATCATAGGCACGATAAGCTACCTGGAGATGTGGACTCCCCAAAGAACATCATTTGAAGCCTTTAGTTTTTCCACTGGCATTATTTTACCCATGGCGCTACCTCTACTGGTCGGGCTTTCTACGGGGGATCTCCTGGCGGAAGATCGGTGCCTAGGCTTGGTGCTGCTGTTTCTGTCCAGGGGAGTATCGCCTTACCAGTATATCTTTGGAAAAGCGATAGGGAGCATCATCGGACAAACATGTTTCACCGGAGGGTTATTGATTATATTCCTACTGATCAACACCCTGTTGTTCCCTACCGGTCCGATTCTGGTATACTCTGCTGACTACTATGCCGGAACCCTTGCCGCCAACAACCCTATGACTTACTGCTTGGGACTAATGCTGATCTATGTATGCGCCGCTACAGCCTTCAGTGGCGTTGCCCTTCTTGCTTCAGTTTGGATTAAAAACATTTTCGTTGTCGTGTCTATCCCAACAATTATCTATTTTAGTTTATTTTATTTGCTGATAACATCTTTTATTGAAGTTAATCCTTATTGCTATCTGGCACTAAATGAGGGCTCGTTTTCTACGCTCCCCATTACATTTTCGAAGGCAGCGCTCTATTGGCTAACGATTAGTTTTACCACACATGCCCTTGCTATAGTAGCCTTCAGCCTGAAGAAAGATTATTCTTGAGAGGTAAGATTATTATGAAGGAAATCGTGGAGATCAGATCATTGAAAAAAATCGTGGGCCGCAAGCCTATTTTAAAAGGTATTGAGCTAAAGCTAAGCGGAGGCGAAATACTGGGGTTAATCGGCCCCAATGGAGCTGGTAAAACAACGCTCCTGAAGATCATTTCTGGAACCGTAATAGCTACGGCTGGATCGGTGCATTTCACAGAAAGAGAAGCAGGAATCGGTATTCTTCCTGAATCGCCAGCGTTGCTCCCTGGTTTAAGCGGATTTCGAAACCTACAACTGTTAGCTTCGCTCCAGAATAAGATCGGGAAACAGGAGATAAGAGAAGCCATGGAAACAGTCGGATTAGACCCTGCTAACCGAAAAGCTGTTGGAAGTTATTCTTTAGGGATGAAACAGAGATTGATGCTAGCACAAGCAATCATGGAAAAGCCGAAACTGCTTCTGCTGGATGAACCCACCAATGGGTTGGATCCGCTGGGAATCATTGATTTGCGGCAGTTGCTGTATAGTCTGGCTGACCAGGGAGTTGGAATCATCATAGCAAGCCACCTGCTCCATGAGATAGAACTGATGTGTAACCGTGTGGCGATCATCAACAGCGGAAGCATCTTCCGCGAGGTGGACCTGCGAAGCAACAATGGGGGGCAGTTGATTGAAATCAGTGTCAGCAGTCCAAGTGACTGGGATAAACTGTCTCACTGGGCGGGAAAAGATAATCTGCAGCTGCTGCCATCGCAGGGTTTCCCCAGGGGGATTTTGAAAAGCGACATTCAAGCATCTCGGGTCTTGGCTGAACTGTTGCCCGCAGGCATTGCAGTAGAAAGCATTCAACCTGCCGCTACAGATCTTGAGGCAATCTTTTTGGAATGCTCGCAGATGGAAGATGGTGTTTACCGGTGATCGGGTTATGGTGGATAGAAACGATAAAATTGGTCTTTCGAAAACGCTGGCTGACAGTTATCCCAGCTTTCGCCTTGATTGCTTTTATAAATATTTCTACCTTACATAGTTATCCCCAACTGCACTTTAACATATGGGACGGTGTCCTCGGCGTCTTTTTCAGTTACGTCTACTTCAGGTTTGTCATCCTGCTGCTCTTTGTCTTTCTGGTAGTAGACAGCATCAGCGGGGATATTGCTTCCAATTGGGTATGGCTGACCCTGAACCGGTATTCCAATCGCTACCAATGGTGGACAGCAAAGATGACCAGCGTGTTCACCGCCGCTTTTATATATACTATGCTAGGTATAGTAACAGTGTTTTTGATCAGCTTACTCTCGTTGCCCTTCGAGACATCCTTTAGCCGGTTTGCAACTGATCCGTCAAACTTGTTTTTAACATTGGGTACCTATGTAATTCCACAGGGAACCAATCCCTTTGTTCTGTGTATTGAGATTGTGCTTTACACAGCTTTTGCCATAAGTATCTTTGCTCTTATTCCGATAGCGCTCTCCCTGATTCTGCGTAAAGATTACCTGGTGCCCATGATCCCTCTTGCCTGGATTTTTTTATCTCAATTTCTCTTGTCCAACCCAACTTATTTTCAAATTGACCTGATCCCCAGGTTGATGTATGGTGCTTACTATTATTCCGGGCAGGTATATCCTTTATCTTTAACCGGATCACTGCTGTATCTTTCAGTAGTGGGAATAGCGCTGTGGTGCGGGGGAGCCTACATTCTCAGTAGAGTTGATTTTTAGAAGTGGTTCAACAATAAAGTAAACTTAAATTAGACATATATTTTGGTTACATCCGGTCATCACCGCATATATTGCAACACCCTCGCGCAACCCTCTGTAAACAATCCAAATTTTCCGAAACACACAACTCAGCAAAACTTGTATAAGTTATATGATTATTTTTTATATCATTTCATGTTACATTATCATCCTGTTGTGTCGCAATATAGTCCTTTTGGGATTGTCAGGCAGGAGAATGGGTTTCTTGCGTCTAAAATATTTACAAAGCTTTGCTTTGGTGCTTTGGCGTTGTTTCTGCTCGTAGAAACAATGAAGAAAAGAGTTGAATTGAAACTATGGCCAAGAAAAGTAAAGAAGTACAATATCAAAAAATATGGGATACATTTGATGGAGGCATATTGTA
>JBASML010000370.1:0-3521 GCA_049656845.1 Syntrophaceticus sp. | reverse complement strand
GATTTTCGCTCCAGCTCATGGTGGGCTACTTTCCCGGCGATGGTCTCGGCACAACTGTATATACTGCCAACGATAGAGTCCCGGATCTTTTGCGTTTCTTTTGGATTCATTTCCTGCTCCAGATTAGAAAGAAGAGAAGACAGTGATGAGTTCAGCGTGCCCATGCTGCAGCTTCCTCCTTTATAATAACCTTTCGGGAGTCATCCTCCAGGTGGCTGCAGATGGCTTTGATGATGCTGGAATCACCTTCCAGCAGGCGCAGGGCGACCCAGTGGTGGTTTACCCACTGCGGTAGAAAGGGGCGGATCCTTGCCTCCAGCTGTGCAGCAGCCTGTTCTATATGTGGCTCATAGGTGATGCGCCTGGGAGATGTGGCAGTAACTCCTGTTGCCACATCCAGGATGGTGTCTTTTAATTTATCAAGCCCTACACCATCACGAGCAGTTGTGGGTATACAGGGCACCCCCAGTTCCCTGGAAAGTGCATCAACATCTACCCGAATCCTTCTTCTCTTGGCTTCATCCATCAAGTTGACACAAACCACGACTTGCGGGGTGATCTCCATCACCTGCAGCACCAGGTTCAGGTTGCGCTCTAAGCAGGTGGCATCGGTTACAACTACAGTAGCGTTGGGACGGCCTAGGCAGATGAAGTCTCGCGCTACCTGTTCATCAGCTGATGTAGCCAAGAGGGAATAGGTACCTGGGAGGTCTACTAGCAGGATCTTTTTATTTCTGTGAATAAAGTTTCCTTCAGCCCTCAGGACGGTTTTCCCCGGCCAATTACCTGTATGCTGTTTCAAACCGGTCAAAGCGTTGAACACGGTGCTCTTTCCAGTGTTAGGGTTTCCTGCCAATGCTATAACCAACTGGTCCGGCAGGGGTTTCAGCCCGAAGTCTAGATATGTTAATTCCATCTTGCTTTTTCCTCCATCAGTTTAGTCAATAGAAATCAAGATCTGGTTTGCGTCTTCATTGCGCAGGGCAATAATCGCACCCCTGATATTAAAGGCAGCGGGATCTCCTGATGGGCTGCGGCGGATAGCCTCTACCCGAGAACCGGTCACCAAGCCCAGATCTAAAAGATGGCGCCTGATCAGTCCCTGGGCGGTAAGAGATGCTACTTTTCCAGACCCGCCGTTGGGAAGTTGTGAAAGAGGAATGGTTTGTGACATTTAATTAACCCCCTTGTAATGTGTTTTATTGGGAAGTTTAATTTTGTAGCGGCGGATAACAAAGTTAGCCGCGTCTAAATCGTGAAATTTAATAGTAATATATTACATGCCTTGGATTTATGTGCCTGTCCGAAATAGATAAGAAGTGGTATGATGGAATTCGTATGTCGGAAGTTGTGAAAAATCTGATTGCTGCTAGTTACTTAGTTTTGGTCACTGTTTTCACCCTTTGCTGATTTTACTTTAGGATGGTATAGATGGCGATTCTTTTGTGAGAACATATTTTTTATGCAGGAATTAGTAATTTTTTGACGAATGGCTATAATAATAAGGTGTATAATTTAGCGCATATATCTAAGCGTTTTAATACTTCAAAATAGCAGGGTGATTTATTGCATGCGCAAAGATAGGAAATATAGAGAAAATAAAAAATATAGTAATAAGATTCCTGTAATGATATGTCTATTGGTTATTGGAATAGTTTTTGCTACTGGATTTGCCCTCAGCGACCAAAAATGGATTAATAATGATCCTGGTGCGGATAGTGTGGATGTGGATATAGATAAAAGAGAAACTGTTCATGCTGGTTGGAGGGAAGATGAACAAGACCGAATCTTACATGTTGTAGCCAGACAAAAAGGGGCAGAGAGAGCTGCTGCTAGAGAAGCTGAAAGGGAAACCGAAAGATTAGCAAAAGAGAAACAATTAGCTGCAAAAGCTGTGAAACTGCAGTCAAATTCTGTTGCCAGTAGAAACATAGATGTTAAACATGTTATACTACAGCCTAAATATAAAATTGATGTCAGTATTAGTGAACAAAAAGTACGTGTCTACTATGGGGAGTCATTAGTTAAGGAGTGGATAGTATCAACTGGAGTGAATAATTGTACTCCGCTGGGTAATTTTACTACCAAGGATAAAGGTGTATGGTTCTTTAGTGATAAGTACCAGCAAGGTGGCAAGTGGTGGATTTCCTTTTTAGGTGACTATCTTTTTCATAGTGTCCCTATGGATCGCAATCAGAACATAATCCCAGAGGAGGCAGAAAAGCTCGGAATGCCTTCTTCTCATGGGTGTATTCGCTTGGAAGTTGAACATGCAAAATGGCTCTATGATAATATCCCCAGGGGAACACCAGTTTTTATTCACAACTAGCTTTGTTTAATCCATATCAACAAGATCATCTGCTTTCGCATCTAGAACTGCTCCTTTTTTAACGTAGGAGCAGTTTGTTTTTTTGTAGAATAGCGGGTGGTAATTAGCTGCTGGGTTTATGGGTACGGCTTTTTTAGCTGGGCTGACGAATCAATCGCAAAGATAGTGCTGTATAAGGTGTTTGGAAGACTGCGCCAGAATATTACCGCACAGTGTGCCTGCTTTGGTTATCTGCAGAGCAGGGATGCGGCGCTTTTGACGCGGCAGCATTTTTTGGCTGTCTATTGACAAAAAGTTCTTATATTAATATAATCACTATAGCCAAAATACACATAAAGGAGATAGCCATTAATGTGTGATCATCATTCAAAAAATAAAAAAATATCAGGGTGCAGCTGTGGCACGGGACTACCTGTGGAAAAATTCATGCAGCCATGTCTTCTCTTACTTCTCAAGCAGCGGTCTGCTCATGGTTATGACCTAATCCAGCTGCTTCCCGAATTCGGTTTCAGCGAGAGGTTGGACCCGGGTTCAGTTTATAGGAATCTGCGCCGCCTGGAGGAGGATGGGTTGGTAACATCTCACTGGGATGTAGGTGAAGGAGGCCCGGCTAGGCGTCTGTACAGTCTGACTGATGAGGGTGAGGAGATGCTTCATGCCTGGGCTGTTCATATCAAGCAGCAGCGCAAGCGGATGGATGATTTTTTAGACAGGTACCAGCTGCTTTTTGATAATAAAGAGTGAAAAGGGGGTGAAAGGTATGTGTGGCCATGATCATCATGCAAAAGTTGGAAGTTGCTGCTGTGGCTGTGATGGTGGTTTCAAAAGACATTTTTTTAGTAAGCAAGAAAAGATTGCAAAACTAGAAGATTATCTAAAGGATCTAAAAGCGGAAACAGAAGCTGTTGAGGCAAAGATTAGGTGTCTTAAAGAGGAGAATTAAAGGAATAATTAATACCCTGGGATTGCCAGGGTATTTTTTTTGGATAAAGGTGACTGTCACCAGTGAATGCCTATGACTGAATAATCAAACAAATAGTGGTTGTTCCCTGAATTAAACTCTGACTTCCGGTTTCTGGCCCCTGGGTCTCTTGCAGGTATCCCAGGAAAAGCCTAGAATTAGATAACTGCCAGGTGGGCGGTATCATAACCGGTAGTAGTGTTTACTTTACCGGAATCGACAATTTAAAGG
>JBASML010000369.1:0-10681 GCA_049656845.1 Syntrophaceticus sp. | reverse complement strand
CGCATACTTTTGGCGTTTTTAGGAATGACCATGAACTCCTGGATATCTACATTGTTGTCCGCATGCTTTCCTCCGTTCAAGATATTCATCATCGGTGTAGGCAAAAGACGCGCCCCAACACCTCCCAAATACCGGTAGAGAGGAAGCCCTAAACTGTCTGCAGCTGCTTTAGCCACTGCTAAGGAAACGCCCAATATAGCATTGGCCCCCAGCTTTTCTTTATGAGATGTTCCATCCAGTTCGATCATAACCTGGTCTACCAATACCTGATCTAAGGCATCCAGCCCCAACACTTGGGGTGCGATCAAGTTTTCGACATTATCAACAGCCTTCAACACGCCTTTTCCCAAGTAGCGGTTTTTATTACCATCGCGAAGTTCTAGTGCTTCATGTGCCCCGGTTGATGCCCCGGAAGGCACTGCGGCGCTGCCGAAACTCCCATCTTCTAAATATACATCAACTTCAACAGTTGGGTTCCCACGGGAATCCAGGATCTCCCGTGCAGTAATATCAATGATCTCTGGCATCTTCAGCACCTGGTTTCCCCAACTTTATTAATATACAGTAAGGGAAACACAAGTTTACCCCCTTTACTAAATAGTTTTCACACCTACTCAATCAATGAAGACCCGGTCATCTGAGATGGTTTCGGGATCTCCAAAATTTCTAAAGCCGTTGGAGCTATATCCTCCAGTGCGCCACCTTCTTTAAGGCTTGTTCCCTGGTACCTTTCCCCAATCAAAATAAAAGGTACAGGATTTGTAGTATGGGCAGTATGAGGTTCGTCACTGTCCTCTTCCAGCATCATCTCGGCATTACCATGATCCCCGGTAACAATAACAGTGCCTTTCCGCTCCAAAACCGCACACACTACCTGAGCAAGGCACTGATCTACCACCTGCACAGCCTCAATAGCTGCATTAAGCACACCTGTATGGCCCACCATATCTGGGTTGGCATAATTTAAAATAATTACATCATAAAAATCCCTGTTGATCTCTGAAATAACCCGCTTAGTAACTTCCCAGGCGCTCATCTCCGGTTTCAAATCATATGTAGACACCTTAGGTGATGGAATTAAAATCCGGTCCTCCCCGGGATTTGGTTTTTCAACCCCTCCATTAAAAAAGAAGGTTACATGGGCATATTTTTCCGTTTCAGCTATACGCAGCTGTTTTAAGCCGCGCTTTGCCATGACATCCCCCAGTGTGTTCTGGAGAAACTGAGGGGGAAAAGCTACCTGAGCTGGGATTGTGGCATCATATTGGGTCATACATATAAAGTGGACACCAGGATACCCTCCCCTTCTAGGAAATCCCTCAAATTCCTGATCAACAAAGGCCCGGGTGATTTCCCGCGCCCGATCTGCCCTAAAGTTATAGAAAACAACCGTATCTCCAGGCTGGACCAGCCCTTTAGGGTTTCCTCCCCCATCTATCACAACTTTAGGCACAACAAATTCATCTGTAATCCCATCAGCATAAGATCTTTCTACAGCTTCTGATGGCAGCAGAACCCGTTCCCCTTCTCCATAACAGATAGCATTAAACGCCTTCTCTACCCGCTCCCATCTCTTATCCCGATCCATTGCATAGTATCTCCCACTTACAGTAGCGATCTCACCGACCCCTAACTCCCGGCACTTCTGCTCTACCTCTTTGATATATTCCACACCACTGGTCGGTGGTACATCCCTTCCATCCAAAAAAGCATGGATATAAACCTTATCCAGTTTATATCGGCGCGCCATTTCTAGAAGAGCATAAAGATGTGTCAGGTGGCTGTGAACCCCCCCATCAGAGAGTAACCCAAAAAGGTGCAGCGATGTTCCTTTTTCTTTCACACCCTGCACTGCCTCAACCAACACCGGATTTTTGTAAAACTCCCCGGTTTTTATCGCCATATTAATCCTGGTGATGTCCTGATAGACAACCCTACCAGCACCAATGTTCAGGTGGCCCACTTCCGAATTGCCCATCTGCCCTTCGGGAAGCCCCACCCTTTCTCCAGATGCCTGGAGAACTGTATAGGGATATGTTTTCTGCAGTTTTGTAAAGTTTGTTGTTCTAGCAAGACGGATGGCATTGCCCCGCTGGATAGGGGAAAGCCCCCACCCATCAAGAATTACCAACACAAGTGGGCTTTTCAAACACTGTTCCCCCTTAACTCTGCTGTTGATTGAATAATTGCTGTAAACTTATCGATATTCAGGCTTGCACTGCCAACCAAAACCCCATCAATCTCGTCTTCCTTCATAAAAGATGATATGGATTCCGGTGTCACACTGCCGCCATAGAGGAAACGCACCCCGGAAGCAAACTCTTTCCCATGCATCTCTGCAATTCCTTGGCGCAGAGCACTAATCACCTCCACAGCATCCTCAGGCCTTGCGGTTTTCCCAGTACCAATGGCCCAAACAGGTTCATAAGCCACAACAAGAGCATGGGGCTGGCCTAGCTCTAAGCCCTCAAGGCCTGTTCTCAGCTGTTTCAAGCAATATTCTACAGCATTGCCAACTTCCCTGGTAGCCAGGCTTTCTCCTAAGCAAAAGATAGGCCGCAGCCCACAGGCAATGGCACTTGCCAGCTTTCTCCTGATAAAATCATCGGTTTCACCAAAGTGGCTGCGGCGCTCTGAGTGGCCAAGAATTACATAGCGACACCCCATAGCCTGGAGCATGGGGCCAGATACCTCTCCGGTAAAAGGTCCCTCTGTTTCCCAATGCATATTTTGTGCACCCCAGCCGATCTGACTCCCTGCAAGTTTGTTAGCAACTGCAGCCAAAGCCGGGAAGGGTGGGCATACAATTACCTCCACACCGCTCAACTCAGTAACTCTTTCCCGCAGCAGTTTCACAAAATTACCTGCCTCAGCAGGTGTTTTATGCATCTTCCAGTTGCCTGCTACCAAAGGAGTTCTTTTATTTCCCACTTTAAGTTCTCCTCTCTGAAATTCTTATTTCCTCATGAGTACAGCCACTCCAGGAAGTTCCCTGCCCTCCAAAAACTCCAATGATGCACCGCCTCCGGTAGAGGCGTGGGTAACCTGTCCTGTGAGCCCGTACTTCTCCAATACTGCCAGGGAATCCCCGCCCCCTACCACAGATATCAGCCCCGGCTCGCACAGAGCTTTAGCAATCATCTCGCTTCCATGAGCAAATTCATCCTTTTCAAAAACACCCATGGGGCCATTCCAAAAAGCTGTTTTTGCCTCTTTGATCAAGCGAGAATAAAGATCAGCAGTTCGTGGCCCAATGTCCAGAGCTTTCCAATTCGCAGGAACACTACCAGAATCCACAACCTGTACTGAATTACCTTCACTTGAGGCAATCACCAGGTCCAGGGGTAGTTCCACCCGCACATCACGCTCCTTTGCCACAACTAAAAACTTTTTGGCAAATTCCAGGTGTTCATCATCGACAAGAGAATCGCCCAATTCTAAACCTTTAGCCTTAAGAAAGGTGTTGGCAATGCCGCCTCCCAGGAGAATGGCATCAACCTTATTTACTAGATTTTGTAACACTCCAATTTTATCCGCAACTTTTGCGCCCCCAAGCACTGCAACAAAGGGGTGAGCCGGATCGAACAAAATACTTCCCAAAACTTTAATCTCTTTTTCCATCAATAAACCCGCAGCTGCAGGAAGGTATTCTGCTACACCAACTGTGGAAGCATGGGCTCGGTGGGCTGTGCCAAAGGCATCGTTGACATAAAGATCTGCGAGAGAGGCCAAGCTTTTAGCAAAATCCGGGTCATTTTTTTCCTCCCCCGGGTGAAAGCGCAAATTTTCCAGGAGGAGGACTTCCCCCTGCTTTAACTCTTCTACAGCTTTGGCTACTTGAGGACCAATACAATCATCAACCTTTTTGACCTCACTTCCCAGGAGTTCTTCCAGCCGCCTGGCAACATCATCCAGGCGCAGCTTTTCTACAACCTTACCTTTTGGCCGCCCCAGGTGGCTCATCAAAATTACTTTTGCCCCTTTATCCACAAGGTACTTTATCGTAGGCAAAGTGGCTTTGATCCTGGTGTCATCTGCTACCTTTCCCTGGTCATCTAAAGGAACATTAAAATCCACCCGCACAAGCACTTTTTTGCCGCTAACATCAAAGTCCTTTATGGTTTTCAAATCCAATTGGCTACCCCACCTTTCCTCTTATAGTCCTTTGCCCGCCACAAAAAAAGCACAATCAACAACCCGTAAAGAATAAGCCCATTCATTGTCATACCAGGCAAAGACCTTAACCAGGCTACCATCAATGACCATTGTACATGGCCCATCCACAATTGCAGAGTGAGGGTCTCCATTATAATCCTTGGAGACAAGAGGTATATCAGAGTAGGCAAGAATCCCTTTAAGTTTCCCTTTTGCCGCTTCTTTAAAAGCCTGGTTAATCTCCTCCACATCTGTAGATTTTTCCAGTTCTGCTACCAGATCAACCAAGGATACATTAGGTGTAGGCACACGAATAGCGATTCCTGTCAGTTTACCTTTCAGTTCAGGTAGAACAAGTGCAACAGCTTTAGCTGCCCCGGTTGTTGTTGGGATCATAGACAGAGCAGCCGCCCGGGCACGACGCAGGTCCTTATGGGCGAGGTCTAAAACCCGTTGGTCATTTGTATAGGAATGAGTTGTTGTCATCAAACCACGCTTAATACCAAAACTATCATTCAGCACCTTAGCTACAGGTGCCAGGCAGTTGGTGGTACAAGAAGCATTGGAAATAATGTGATGCTGAGCAGGGTCATAATTATTTTCATTGACCCCCATGACAATTGTCAGATCTTCATTCTTGGCAGGAGCAGTAATAATCACTTTTTTTGCCCCAGCCTCCAGGTGCGCTGAAGCCTTTTCCTTATCCCGGAAAGCGCCTGTCGCTTCAATAACAATACTGACACCCAAATCACCCCAGGGTAGTTTTTTAGGATCCCTTTCGGAATAAACCTTAATGGGGTGATCATTGATCACCATCTCATTATCTCTGACCTCCACTGTACCCTGAAATGTTCCGTGTACAGAATCATATTTAAAAAGATGTGCATTGGTTTCAGCATCGGTCAGGTCATTAACCGCCACAACCTCGATCCCCTGGTTATCTAGAGCTGCACGTAAAACCAGCCTGCCGATCCTACCAAAACCATTAATCCCTACCTTTACAGCCATGAAATACTCCTCCCTTCGAAATTTACAATACATTCCTTAATTATTAACGTCAAGATCTAGTACTTATAGTATGTAAACTATTCCTGTATTATATAGGCCCGGTTCCAAAGAACACGCACTTGAGATTCTGCTACAGAATTAATCAAAATAGCCCATATAATACATAACATTTCACTTAAAATTATATACTATTTGATTGGCAATGCAACCCAGACAAACAAAAAAAGGCGCAAAACTGCGCCAAGAAGATCTATAGCACCTAAAACAGCTGTTTTATATCAACGATAACGCTTGCGCTGCCGCATAGGAGGAATCCCTATCTCCTTCCTGTATTTGGCAATTGTCCTCCTGGCAATGTTTATCCCTTTGGCCTGCAGAAGATCACAGAGCTGTTGGTCACTATAGGGCTCATAGGGATCCTCATCATTGATGATCTCCTTCAAAACGTGCTTAATGCTTTCTGCAGCCACCATCTTTCCAGCAGCAACATTCTCCACACCACTGGTAAAGAAAAACTTAATTTCAAAGAGCCCCTGCGGTGTCTGGATGTATTTGTTGGCAGTAGCTCTACTCACTGTAGACTCATGCAGTTCTGCCATGTCAGCAATCTGCTTGAGGTTAAGTGGCTTTAAGTACTTGACACCCTTTTCTAGAAAATCCCATTGATAGTCTATGATGCATTGGACAACCCGGTAAAGTGTAAGCCTTCTCTGCTCGATACTGCGGATCAGCCAAAGGGCAGATTTCATTTTGTTTTGAATAAACTCAACTGTTCCCGGATCGCAAGATGTCTTTTGTTTGACCATGAGCTGGTAATTATGGTTGATCATCAAGCGTGGAATAGCAATATCGTTAACAAGGATTACATACTCATCATTGACCTTCTCAACAACCACATCAGGTGTAATATAGCGGTTTTCCCCAGGCCGGGAAAAATTGCGACCAGGTATAGGTTCCAGTGATTTTATAATGTCTGCCTGGTGCTGTACCTCCTGTACAGTAAGCCCTGTAGATGTAGCAATTTTAAGCAGGTTACCATTGGCGAGGTCATCCAAGAAGTGATATATGATTTTTTCTAAAATAGGGGTACGCTGGCCCTGCTGTTCCAGCTGGATCAATAGGCACTCCTGTAGATCCCGGGCACCAACCCCAGGAGGATCAAAAGATTGAATAACCTTTAAAATTCGTTCAATTTCCTGCATCTGGTACCCTGAGACCTTCTGCACTTCTTCCAGACCAATGTTCAAATAGCCGCGGTCATTAATGTTTCCGATAAGGAATTCTCCAATCTCTATGTCTTTAGGGTCAGAGAGAGCAAGACAGAGTTGAAAGTAGAGGTGATCCTGCAAGCTGGGAACCTGGGCAACAAAATGCTCAAGATTATAGTGTTCTTTTTCTTCATATCCTGCAGCCCGGTCAAAGGAACGCTCGATCTGACCACATTCAGCAAGGTAGTCACACCACTCCTCTGCAAAATCATCTTCTTCAGAAGTTGGTGGTTCTTCATGCTCTTCTTCTGTCACTTCAAGAAGAGGGTTTTCTAGCATAGCATTTTCCACATACTGAGCCAGATCGATCGCTGACATCTGTAACACCATTATTGCCTGGCGTAATTCTGGAGTCATAATCAACTTTTGTGTCTGTTCCAGTTTCATTCCATAGCTCAAGCGCATCTGTTTTCTACCCCCCTTTTCATAGAAAAGAATTCTCTATTACCAGGGTAGATTCCTGCTTCTTGACTTCTTTATTAATAAGATATACAGTGCTCCACCTTCTGTATCCTATTATTTTTATACCGCCGGTAAACAAAATATCTCTGTAATTTTTCCCTGATACAAACTTCCAGTTTCTGAACATCTATTTTAAGGGTATTATACTTACTCCCCTGGCACCATTAAACAAAGGGCAAACACAACATCTCACAACCTTTACTGCTCTTGTCGCAATTGCTCGGCAATCCTATAGATCTCCCGGAAACGGTGATTAACACCTGATTTGCTTAGTGGTGGTAAGAGTAATTGCCCAAGTTCAGCCAGGCTTGCCTCCGGGTATTGAAGACGAAGTTCAGCAAGCTCCCGCAAGGGAGGGCGTAAGATGCCCAAACCAGCCATAGAGTCGATCTCTTTAATAACCGCAACCTGCTTTAAACCCGTTTCTACAGTCTTATTTAGGTTGGCAGTCTCACAGTTCACTAGCCTGTTGACTTGGTTGCGCATATCTTTAAGCACACGACAGTTTTCGAATTGGAGAACCCCCTGGTGAGCCTCGATAATGCGCAGAAACTCTGACACCTGATCTGCATCTTTCAGGTAAACCTCATACCCACCACGTCGCTCTCTGCAAATTGGTAACAATCCAAAACAGCCCATTGTTTCCATCACTTCTTGGGCACCTTCATGGGTTTTGAAGAATAATTCCAGGTGATATGCTCGTGAGGGCGTTCCTAAAAACCCGCATCCTAAAAAACAACCCCTCAGGAAAGCCCTTTTACAGCAATTTCCCTCCAGTATACGGGGATCAAGATAATCCCTGGGCATCATACTGCTGTCAACAAACCCCAGGTCCTGGAGCAAAAATTGGTGCTCTTGTTTAAGATTGATCTGAACGGTTAACAAACGCCGATGTCGTGGCCTGGAATATTTGCGGACAACGATTACCCTGTCCCACCCCAGATTTTTTGAAAGCAGAAAGATGCGCCTTGCAACTGCCGGCAGTTCTGTTGTCATAACAAGTGTTTTCTTCTTTCCCAAACGGACAACCCCCACCACCCGTGCAAAAGCAGCTAGCTCCGCCCGTTGGCAACAGGTGCGTTGGAAAGGCAGCCGTGCAACTTCATCTTTAACCTGCACTGAAAAAGACATCTTCTCTCACCTTGTATCAGCTATAGAAAGAACAGCGCGAGCCAGTTTCTGGGGGTCATGGCGTACCAAGTCCTGTTCATCTAAAAAATCCCCTTTCACGACTCGAACTCCCATTTTTTGTAACATATGATGGTCAACAACAACCTCTTTGGCTCCTTCTTTAGCGTACTTTTCCAAGTTAGCCTGGGCAATCCGTTTATTATTGACAATTATATAATCCGGATACACCCCTGCATGATCATAAATAGCGGCCAGGTGGTCTGAGGCCTTAAAATTAGTGGTCTCTCCAGGCTGGGTCATGATATTACAGATGTAGCATTTGACAGCCCGAGATTGCTTAATGGCTGTAGCTATCCCTGGAACCAACAGATTAGGCAATACACTGGTAAAAAGGCTGCCCGGTCCCAATAAAATCAAATCCGCCTGTTGAATTGCGCTAACCGCTTCTGGAACCGCAATGCAGGACGCCGGCGTTAAAAAGACCCGCTTCAAAGGAATGTCTGCCTGGGATATCCTACTCTCCCCAAAGATATGTGTACCATCAGCAAGCTCTGCATTCAGTGTCACCTGATCCAGTGTAGAAGGAAGCACCTGTCCGCGCACCTTCAACACATGGCTTACCTCCTGGATAGCAACCTTAAAATCTCCAGTGATATCCACAAGAGCTGTAATCAACAAATTTCCCAAGCTGTGTCCAGCTAAACCATCCCCCATCCCAAAACGATAGTTAAACAACTTTTCCATAAGGGTTTCAGTTTCCGCCAAAGCAACCAAGCAGTTGCGTATATCACCCGGTGGCAGGATCCCAAATTCTCCCCGCAACCTTCCTGAACTTCCCCCATCATCAGCCACTGTTACAATAGCCGTAATATTTGCCGTGTGTTTTTTCAATCCTCTTAGCAGAATAGGTAGGCCCGTACCTCCACCAATTGCTGCGATACGAGGCCCCCGTTTCAATGACTGCCGGCGACAAAACCTTTTGAAAGAAACTGCTAAACCTTGCAGATTCATAATATCTCCTCTACCCTCGCACGGTGAAGATCCCTGTGGTGGATCTGTACTTGGTAGTCATTGCGTAGTTCAGCCCCTAATCGTTCTGTTAAAGCCACTGACCTATGCTGGCCTCCAGTACAGCCAATGGCCACAACCAAGTGTGTTTTACCTTCTTTGATATAATAAGGCAGCAAAAATAACAAGAGGTCATAATAGTGGCGTAGAAAACTTTTAGTTTCCTTAAAAGAAAACAGGTACTCAACCACCTGATCGTCAAGACCGGTTAATTTTTTTAATTCTTCAACATAATTAGGATTAGGAAGAAAACGGACATCCATCACCAGGTCCGCGTCAAGGGGTATTCCATACTTGTAACCGAAGGAAATAAGGGTAACGGAAAATCGTGTTCCTTGGTCAGTCTCTTCAAATATTTCATTGATGCTCTTTTTGAGGTCGTGTACTGTCATTTCTGTGGTATCAAGAATAACATTGGCAGCCCCACGCAGTTCCCGAAGACGCTCCCGTTCAGCGCTGATGGCCTCCAGTATCGATCGGTCCCCCTCTAAGGGGTGCTGCCGACGGGATTCTTTATAGCGCCTAACCAAAACGGCATCTGATGCTTCGAGGAAGAGTATCTCATACTTAATCCCCTGTTGGGATAATTTTCGCAGTTCCTCACCTAAAGAATCGAAAAAGAGGGTACCACGCACATCCATCACCAGGGCTACCCGATTCACCTTGCCAGCTGAATGCTGGCAGAGTTCGGTGATCTTGGGAATCAGCATTGGCGGGAGGTTATCCACACAGAAAAAGCCCAGGTCCTCCAGACATCTGATTGCCTGGGTTTTGCCAGCCCCAGAAAGCCCTGTTACAATTATCAAACGGATCGGTCTTTTTTCCTCCATCTTCCTTCTCCCTTTCCTCTAGGGTGTCACATATAACTGGAGTGCCACAGGAACTTCAGAACCCCCCCTGCTTACTCCACACATCACATCGCTTGCAACCCTGATCCAACGTCTAGCATCAGGACTTCTTCAGCCCATCGTGGCATTGCGGCAGCAGTGAGCATTATACCTGCTTTAGCAATTTTCCCTGTGGTTATGATCCATAACAATATAACAGTTGATGCCGTTTATTGTAGGTATGCGGCCCCAGAATCTAATTGGTCCCAGGCATAGGCCGCTGCTCCTAAAATTCCCGACTGCGCCCTTAACGCCGCCGGGATAATCTTCAGGAATCTACGGTAAGGTGGATATGTGTACTTATAGGCCTCATCTCGAGCAGGATCCAAAATAAACTTTCCTACACCACAAGCAACCCCGCCGCCGATAATAAAAGCCCCCGGATTAAGCAGGTTGGCGACACTAGCAATCGCGATCCCTAAATAACGGCCAGCCCTGGCTAAAACTGCCCTGGCCTCGTCATCTCCGTCAAAGGCTGCCTTCCCTACAACCCGCGCATCGATTCCCTCCACACTACCAGCAAGTGACAACATATAGCGCCCTTTCCCATCCTTAACCAGTTGCTGGGCATCCCTTTTGATGGCACATCCTGAGGCTAACCCCTCCAGGCACCCCCTGTTTTCACAAGAGCATACAGGGCCTTGTGCATCAACAATCATATGCCCAAACTCCCCTGCCCCCCCAAAAGCACCCCCATAAATC
>JBASML010000368.1:0-27116 GCA_049656845.1 Syntrophaceticus sp. | reverse complement strand
GTAACCCAGATTGAGCGAAGAATAACATCCCTCACTCACTCCACCCAGGCGTGTAGTAAAAAATGCCCTGACACCTTCACCCCTAAAATCGGGCAGATACAGGTAGGAAAACTGTCCTTGCTGTTTCAAAATAAAGCTCATGGCTAATCGCTCCCAACTTAGCTCCTTCAAGATGAGGGCTGGGTAATGTAAGAAGGTGGTTGGCATTAATACTCTACTTTCACAGCCCGACCTGCAGCCAAGGAACTGGCTACATCAAGAAACCTCTGATTCCTGGAACCGCGAAAAGGCACACTTAAATCCCTCTCTGAAGCAATATATCGTCCATCTACCAAAAAGTCGCTTCTCTCCAACAGCAGCTTGAAATCTTTGTCATCCTTAGACATCTCCAGTAACTCTTCGAAAGTATACCCCGTGTAGGTAACTATATCCAACCCCAGTGATCTAACCCTTTCAGCTAAAGAGGCAAATGCCGCGGCCTGTGAAAAAGGCTCTCCCCCGGAAAAGGTAACACCACGCAGCAATTTAGTTTCACGAATTAAGGAAAAGAGAAGATCTTCACTTATCTCTTCACCAGCCATAAAATCCCAAGTTTCAGGGTTCTGGCAGCCTTCACAGTGATGAGGGCATCCCTGAGCATAAACAACAAACCTGATCCCAGGCCCATCCACAACACTCTCTTTTGTATAACCTGCAATCCGCATTTTCAACCTAACCATTCCTTTGTAGAGGTGACAATCTGTCACCTAAATATAAACCTAACCCATCAGTAACCGATATCTAATCGCTTAACACTTGACATGCCATGCTTTCACAGCCAAAGACATCCACCGCTTTTACGCATATTCTCCTGACCCCCACTACCTTTGGAACAAACAAAATCGCCCTCGGGTTAATTCGCAGGTCATCCCCACGCTGTCCGCGGCAGCTCTGCCACCTGCTGCGAAAAACCTTACCATCAAAATCGGGATCAACCATCCAGTATTCGATCAAAGCAAGCGGGTCAGAAACTATCAATTCCTGTATCTGCTCCCTTACCTTGACAGGCAGTGGCAGATAATCCTGGGAAGGAATGAGATAATCACTGAGCTCTACTGTTATCTCATCCATCTCTCCAGAACTCTTGACAACAGATTTCTTGAGCACCAAATGCCCAACTGAAGAGGATGGATGCTTATTTATTGACTGGCTGAAAAACGGCTTGCTCTGTTGAGTGAGAAGGCGTTGATAAGCAATCATAAAGGCTAATTTGCTGGCATCTGCCATGATCCAACGCCTTCCAAGCTTTTCGGCAACCGCACCAGTAGTTCCGGTGCCGCAGAAAAAATCTGCCACCAGGTCACCTTTATTGGAATGCCCGCGGATAATCCTCTTTAACAATCCTTCAGGTTTTTGGGTATTAAACTTTAGGTTCTCAAAGGCTGTGGGGCTGAGAATTTTCTGCACATCCTTGCCTACCCACCAATCATCAAGTCCTGCTCCTTCTTTTCTCAGTTTGTATTGATCTCCTTTAACAGCTGTCAACCCTCTCTCCAGCGTCCCCTGTGTATAGGGTCGAAACTGCTTGTTGAATGTCCATTTAGCACATTTTGTATACCACAAAAGCAGGTCGTGTTTCTTTGGATAGGTTTTCCTCGGAGCACCCCCACCTCCATAACACCAGGCAATCTGATTGCGGAAGTTTTCCTGCCCATAGATATCATCCAACATCACTTTAACATAATAGACAGCATGCCAGTCCAGGTGTACAATCAGTGATCCCTTCTCACTTAAGAGTTCCCTCATCAAAAACAGCCTGGGATAGAGCATGCGCAGATAGCCGACCATCCCATCCTCCCAGCTATCTGTAAATGCCTGCTGCTCCAGCAGAAAAGTACCCTTACTTCCGGGAAGAGTGTTTCTAGTGAAATAGTTCGACCTGCTAGCAAATGGTGGATCGATATAGATCAGATCGATTTTCCCCTTCAACGGTGGCAGGGCTGTAGCGGGGTCACCCGCCAACAGCGCCTCCATGAGGGACAGGTTATCTCCATAAAGAAGACGGTTGCTCCACTTTTCAGCAAAATCATCACCGTCATTCCCTATTTCTCTGCTGTCCATTATTGGCAGCACATACTCATTGACCTGTAGTGCCACCCCCTGAGAATACTCCACCCGCTCCAAGATTTTTTCCGCTTCTTTTCTCCCGGAAACGGCAATTTCTGGGAGCATGGCAATTAAAGAGGAGTTAGGCATTAACCGCTCACCGCATTCCTCGTAAATATCAACCATGCGGCAACCTGTCCCGCAGTTCTGCAACCTTGCCATCGTTAAAGCGGTCCACTGTGCTCAGATATCCTGTAATCCTTCGTACACGGCGGATATTTGTCGAGCCGCAGCGTGGGCACTCCGGATCATTGAAGACCCCCAGCATATTACAGCCGCAGCAGAAGTCTACCGGATAGTTGATTCCCGCATAACCCATATCACAGTCAGCCATATGCCTGATCAGGTCCTCTACAGCCTGGGGGTTATGTTGGGGTGGTGAGGAAAGTTCCACATAACTGATATGCCCTGCATTAAAGTATTTATGATATTCCCCCTCTATCCTGATCTTATCAAACATACTGATGGGATAGTAAACAGGAATATGAAACGAATTGGTATAATACTCCCGGTCTGTAACACCAGGAATAAGCTTGAACTCCTTGCGATCCATTGCCACAAACCTGCCGCAGAGCCCCTCTGCAGGTGTAGCCAAAAAAGTATAATTTAGATCAAAACGCTCACAAGCCTCATCCACCTGATCACGAATGTGCTGCATGATCTCCAGCCCCAGGGCATGGGAATCCTCACTCTGTCCATGGTGGTAACCGGTCAGAGCAACCAGGGCCTCTGCCAATCCAATAATTCCTACAGATAGTGTCCCATTGACAATGGCATGTTCAATGGAATCATCGGGTTTTAAATCCTCTGAACCCAGATAAAGGCCCTGCCCCATAACAAAGGGTATATCCTTCACCCGCAGCCTGCACTGCACTTTGAACCTGTGATAAAGCTGGTTGATGGTCAGTTCTGTAAGCTCATCCAGTAGGCTGTAAAACCTCTTTATATTGCGCTCCGCTTTGATCGCCAACCGCGGCAGGTTGATCGTTGTAAAAGAAAGATTTCCTCTCCTGGCGGTCACCGCTGGACCACGGCGGTTAGCCATCACCCGGGTACGGCATCCCATGTAGGCAACCTGATCACCGTATTCCTTGTTGAAGGATGAATCCATAAAGCTGAAGGTGGGATTCAGCCTCTTGCTGGCAACCCTCACCGCCAGCTGAAAGAGATCATAGTTGGGGTCTTCCGGATTAAAATTGACTCCCTTTTTCAGCCGGAAGATCACATTAGGAAAAATAGGATTCTCACCTTTTCCCAAGCCCGCCTCATAAGCCAACAAAAGGTTGCGGGTGATCTTGCGCCCAACCTCAGAGGTATCTGTACCCAGATTAAGCGATGAGAAAGGCACTTGAGAACCCGCCCTACTGTGCATAGAATTTAAGTTATATACCAACGCCTCCATTGCCTGATAAACATCTTCTTCACTGTTACCATCGATAAATGGAGCCATCTGTGTATCGAAAAAGGGGAATGACTGGCCTCCATACATATCGTTCTGCGAACTCTGGAGGATAATCGCCGCCAGGGCAGTGGCAGAGGCCGGCCGTTTCGGCGGCCTGATAAAACCGTGGCCATTATCAAAACCATCCCTTAATAAGTCATCCAAAGGGATTTGGAGACAGTTGTGAACCACGTAGTCGTTTACCATAAACCAGTGTTCTTCTGTTTCCAGATCATATACCCTGTTATGGTAGTCATTCTTTATATTTACCTGCATAACGTCCAAGGCATCCAGTTTTCTTCCCTGGACAGTGAAAGCATATTCAGCTGTACGTGAAATATCTTTGTATGAAGGAATCTGCAGCAAAAACGACTGCAAATTACTAACATCAAGAATATTAACAATATAGTTATCATAATTCCGCGTTCCTGCAGGCTCCCCGTTTAAAACAACTGCTGAGCCCTTAGCATTTTGCTTGACAAGACTGCTTTCCACCCCAATACTTCTCAAAAGCAAAACAAGTTTACGGGCTAAGTTTTTAGATGCCGTACAATAAGAGATGCGGCTATCCCCGTAATGGCCATCTCCATCAAATAAACCTTGAATAAAGTGTCCTATCAGCTCAGGTGGAGCCTGCATAACAAAATCAGGAATATCTATTTCACCAGCATTTGATTTTATATTTAGAACATTATTAAGAAAAGCTACATAAACTGAGCCATTGATAATTCTACCTTTTTCAATTTTCTTATGAGCATCCTTATATATTTTGGTAGTATCATCATTAAAAACAGCTCTAACGCAATGATCTATATCAGCAAGAATAGCTGGATCTTCATTTCCAATTACGATCGAGCGACTACTTGATGTAACACGAAGACTACCCTCGGAAAGGATATAGCCCAGCAAACGCATTAATTCCGGTGTAATAGGTAAAAATGCAGGAAGTGACTTCACTGCTTTTGTAGTCGTTATTGATAACTCTCTCTTCACATCGTAGGGAATTTCGTATTTCTCAATTATCTTTGCGTATTCATGACCATCCAAAATGCTGCCGCCTTTTCGACTTTGTTTGGCCCCAACAGTTAATTTGAATTTGAAATCACCATACCTGTACCTGAGCCAATGGATAAGTTTATGTGCATTGCGAATCGTTACACCATAAGGTATTTGATCTCGCCTGTCTATAAATAAATCTAACACCGGTATCTCAAACGCTTCATCAAATTCATGCTTGCTGTTGAGTAACTTATCACCCTTTTTAATTTCTTGAGCACAAATAATAATTTCCTTATTATTTCTAATCACAGGAACACGGTGGTTTCCAGTCAAGTGCAGGGATAGCCCTTTACGTGTTTTGATCGCATAAAGGGATTCTTCATCGCGCATGAAACGGCGCATTACTTTGCGGATTTTGGTCCAACCGGTACGGCCATAAACCTGGTAGCCATCTAATGGGAGTACTTCCACATCATCAATTACCTGGATTCGCTCCCTGTATTTCTCGAAAAATTGGTCAAAGTAATCAAAGCGTACCCAGCTTGTTTCTCCATTACAATCTCGAATCATTGTATACTCAAAATCGGGAACACAGTTCAAGGTAGTAGCATAGAAGTCTAAATCATGTATGTGAATATCCCCCCGCCGGTGGGCAAGGGAGTAATCCTCATCTAAAAGCCTCATCAGGTAGTAATTCCTGCTGGCAGCGCTGGCAATCTGCAGCATCTTGGCTGATGGGGAGTTACCCACATTGGCATTATCCCGATCTGTTTCTTTAATGATATCCTCAACGATGTCCATCAGTTCAGTTTTTGCATCACGTATGCGGGTACGTTTATCTCTATAGAGGATGTACGCCTTGGCAGTACGGGCATGCCCCCTTTCGATCAACACTTTTTCCACCACATCCTGGACATCCTCTACACCGAAGATCTGTCCGTTGTATTCCTGTTTGAGCATGCGAAGCACATCTAAGGTAAGAGAAACCGCAAGCTCCCGGTCCTCCCCTCCTACTGCGCGTGCAGCCTTAAAGATGGCATCGGTTATTTTAGAGTCGTCGAAAGGTACTTCCCTTCCATCCCTTTTTCTAATTGTAGTAAACAAAATGGATCTCCTCTCTGTTGCAATATTGCTTTTTTATTTATGATCCTTGATGCCTATTTCTTCCAGGCAGTCAAGGATTTCCCCCACATCTTCAAATTCTCTATAAACTGAAACAAAGCGTATATAGGCCACCTTGTCCAATTTCAGCAGGTGCTCCATCACCATCTGCCCAATAGTTCCACTGGAAACTTCCGATTCAGGCTGATCCCGCAGTGCCTTTTCAATCTCATCAACAATGGCGGATAATGTCATGCTATTTATAGGCCTTTTCTCGCAAGCCTTGATAATACCAGCAAGAAGCTTGTCCCGACAAAAAAGCTCTCTCCTGCCATCCTTTTTTTTCACCCAAAAGGGCACATCCTCAACACGCTCATAGGTCGTGAAACGTTTGCTGCATGATGCACACTCCCGCCTGCGTCTAATGGTAAATCCGTTATCCAAAGAGCGAGAATCTAAAACCCGGGATTCTCCATTTTTACATAAGGGACAGCGCACAGGCCACCAATCCTTTCTCCCTGTTTAGTCAACATAAAACGTCAACATATAGGGTAGTACAATGCTAATTCCACTACATGTAGTATATATCTATATATCATACGACACATCTATAGAAAATCCTTCTCACCTGTCAATAAAAAAGTCCCATCTTTATTTTGGGACCAATGTCTCACTTTAATAAGGTTGTCCCTGGCAATTTTCCAGCTATCCAGGGGTCACTAAAAATTCTTTCTACTTTGTCTGCGGCAGGTTTGTAGAAGAAAGCTCAACAAGTATTACATCGACACCAATCTTTACAATTTTTTCCCAGGGTATTATTATTTCTTCGTTTTTTGCAAAAAAATTGAAAAAACGGCTGTTGCCAGGCAGGATAATGGATTTGACATGACCGTTTTCCACATCAATATCAATATCACTGATCATACCCAGCCGTTTACCGTCGATAATATTGATCACATCATGGAGCCGCAGTTCTGAAATCTTTAACACTGCTGCCACCTCCCTCAACATAATATATGAGGGAAACTTTAAATTAGTGTAGGTTATATCTACAGGATTAATACCCATAATTTTACAGCAACCGTTTATACAACATCTTGCTCATTATATTACCAGCAAAATCTAAAAATGAATACTATAATATCAATCCAAATATATAGTTGAACTTGAGATAACAAATAACTGCCCAGTATACCTCAATTTTTTTAGAGATTTTCCTGGGCTTAGTTGCTTAATATATGGCTTTAAAAAAGGGGTTCCCTCTGATTATTGACATATTATTGACATTGTGAACTCTTGTCTTTTGCCAGATAACCATCATCCCTGCGCATCCAGTCCAGCAAGCGAAATCTCAAATCAACTCCGCTTTCATTCCTAACATTTCCTTCTTGTGCAAGTGTTTCCTGGACAATGTTGCTTTTGGTGATATCTCCTATATTCTCCAGATCTTTCCCAGAAATGTCTACAAAGCAAAGCGGAGGAAAGAGAACACACCACCAGTTTGCTCCTTTGCCTTCACCAAGCACTATCCTCAGTGCTTCATACTCTCCCTGTGGAAGCACAACATTTCCGTAAGCCTTAGGAGGAAAATCAAATCTGCCAATATCAACATCTACTCCATACGAATAACCGGCAGCGGCAACGGTCTCTTTGGCAACTGAGACGAGGCGGGCACGGTTATCAATGATGATTTTTCGCGCCTCTTGATAATCTTTAGCTCCGATTAACTGCTGCCTTAAGATATTGATTATCTGATCCCGCACCATGTATTTCACTTCTTGGTCCTGTTGTTGATCACTGTTAGCGATGACGTGAAACCGAATCAGGTTATTTGTTGCAAATGCGTTTTTTGCCTGCATCCTAAGGGTAAACGGCACAAACAGCACTATTACCAATAAGCATATCAATAACAAGATCCTTTTCCTCTGCTGGAGCATAATATCCCCCCTAAATGTATTTTCGCATATGATTTAAGGCCGCTTTCTCCAACCGGGAAACCTGAGCCTGTGATATTCCAATTTCTTCGGCAACCTCCATCTGTGTTTTACCTTCGAAAAAGCGCATGGTTAGGATCTTTCTCTCACGTTCATTCAATTGATTGAGTGCTTCGTTGATCGAGATCTTCTCCAACCAGTTCGAGTCATGGTTTTTTTCATCACCGATCTGATCCATAACATAGATGGGATCACCTCCATCATGATAGATTGGTTCAAAAAGGCTGACCGGCTCTTGAATAGCATCCATGGCAAAGACAACATCTTCCCTGGGTATATTAAGCTCTTCGGCAATTTCATTCAGTGAAGGATCACGGGAGTGTTTATTAATTAGAGCCTCCCGCACCTGAATAGCCTTGTAGGCGATATCCCTTAGGGAGCGGCTAACCCTGATGGGGTTATTATCCCGCAGGTAGCGCCGGATCTCCCCAATGATCATGGGGACAGCATAAGTTGAAAACTTTACATTCTGACTGAGATCAAAATTATCGATTGCTTTAATAAGACCGATACATCCAACCTGAAAGAGATCATCCACATATTCGCCGCGATTGGTAAAGCGTTGGATAACACTGAGTACCAAACGTAGATTCCCTTTGATCAATTTTTCCCGGGCAGTTTTATCCCCAGCTTTAATTGCTTGGAATAATTCCTGCATTTCAGAACTGGTTAGAACAGGTAGCTTAGCTGTGTTTACTCCGCAGATCTCAACCTTGTTAACCATTCCGGCTGTTTCCTCCCCAGTGATTCTTTGGTCGTTCTTCATTATTGCCGATGAGGTCTCAAATTATACCGCCATACTACCCAAACCATTAAAACACAAAAAAAACGGGATAAGCTTCCATACTTGCTCTTCCCGCATTTCAATGCTATTTGGCTGTTTTCAGGGGGATCCAAAACTATTAAACTACTCCATACAGCAGATCTCCTTACGTAAACGCTTAATAATGCGCTTTTCCAGCCGAGAAATATACGACTGGGAAATTCCTAACACATCGGCAACCTCTTTTTGGGTTTTTTCTTTGGCTCCGTGCAGCCCAAATCGAAGCTCCATAATCTTTTGTTCCCGGGGTGAAAGTTTGCTAACAGCAGTATGGAGTAGTTTACGGTCCGCCTCTTCCTCCAGATGACGATAAATAACATCACTTTCCGTACCTAAAACATCCGAAAGAAGCAGTTCATTACCATCCCAGTCGATGTTCAACGGTTCATCGAAAGAAACCTCAGCCCTGGTCTTATTGTTCCTGCGTAAATGCATCAAAATTTCATTTTCGATACACCTAGATGCATAGGTGGCCAGTTTGATCTTACGCTGTGGTTTAAAGGTATTAACAGCCTTGATCAAACCAATGGTACCAATAGAAACCAGATCCTCGATTCCTACCCCGGTATTTTCAAATTTACGGGCAATATAGACCACCAGTCGTAAATTTCTTTCAATAAGAGCATTCCTAACACTGGTATCCCCTGTTTCCAGCTGATTTAACAGTGCTGTCTCTTCATCGCTGGTTAGTGGGGGAGGTAGTGCCTCATGATTCCCCAGGTAATAAACATGAGATGTGTATTTAAATCGTTTCAAAACCCAAATCAACCACATCCGGACACGCCATGTAAAAGAACTTGTTTCACTCATTGAAAATCCCCCTCACTATTATTATTAATTCGCAGCAGCCTGAATTAAATCAGGATGTAGCAGTGCGCGGTAAGTTCCACGCGGCGATAAACGCCTATTGTAAATACCGATCACAACATCTTTCTTATGTACCCTTTCATCCCCAGATAAGACTATTATTTCATCTGGACGGAAACCGACCAGCATCCCATGGTGCTTACCTATGGTTGTAAAGGGTATCAACCGAAAAGAAAAATCACTTCCTTCTTCTGGAATTACTTCAGCAAGTTTTGATAAATCCACTTCCCCATTTGTGTCAATAATCTCCTGTAACTCAGAGGGTAGGTACGGTTTTAAAACCTCATACTCTACAATAATCACCGGAGAGCCTGTCAAAGGATCAACCAACTGGTTCCCGGTATCCACCAAACCTATTACTTTGAACTGCTTTCCTTGTACTCGAATCTCTACAGGGACCTTCAACAAATCTTGCAACAGCGACTTTTTGATATAAGCAATCCCGTATTTACCCAAGATTACTGCTGTTACTAAAGCTATAAGAAGCCAAAGGTAATTAAGTGGGAGATTGCTCAATATTCCGGTCAAGGAACTGCTGCCCATTAAATAAATCAAACCAAGAACAGCGCCACCCATCGTAAAAGCAACAAGGTAAAAATAGAGAATAACCTGCCCGAACTTTTTCCACGACACAGGAAGATAAGCCACTGTTGCCATCAAGATAGAAACAAAAAATTTTATTTCTATTTTTGATAAAAAATAGAGGTCAGGCAGCAAAACAAGAACACTGTACATCGCTCCGATAATCGCTCCAAACACCAGCCGCCATAATGACACCCTGATCTGAGCCATCTTTGCTGCTGCCCATAGAACCACAAAATCCATTAACAAGTTAATCAGGAATAACATATCCACATAAACAGCAGTGTTTCCGGGCATGACCCTCACCTTAATAGAACAAATAATTTAAACTCTGTTCTTCCCATATATATGCATAGAATTTCTTGTCCATGCCAGTAATAATTATATGGTACTCCCGCCAATATTATTGTCATATTATGGTATCCACAGAAAACAAAAAATGCCGAAAGTTAAGCTTTCGGCGTGATATATGTTAATGGATTATGGGAATAGCCCATCAAACCAATAACATAACAGTAATGTCATTGGCAAAAGTGGGCCATTAATAAAGAAACTGTTTTAGCGCTTGCGCAAGAATGCCGGTATATCTAGATCATCAGAAGTAAAGGAACGCAGATCAACCACCGTGTTTTCATTTTCATCCTTTGCAGCGGAATCAAAACCAGTAGCAATAACCGTTACCCTAACTTCATCTTCTAGTTCCTCGTTGATCACTGCTCCGAAAATTATATTAGCTTCTGAGTCAGCTGCCTGAGAAATAATCTCTGCGGCCTCATTTACTTCAAAGAGCCCTAAATCAGGGCCTCCAGTAATATTAAGCAAAACACCCCGGGCACCTTCGATGGATGTCTCTAATAAGGGGCTTGAAATTGCAATTTTCGCTGCTTCTGTTGCTCTGTTTTCTCCCTTGGCACTGCCAATTCCCATTAAGGCTGTACCTGTTTCAGACATAATAGTTTTTACATCAGCAAAGTCCAGGTTTATCAATCCAGGCACAGCTATAAGATCAGAAATACCCTGTACCCCCTGCCGCAGCACATCATCTGCTATACGAAAAGCCTCATTGATCGATGTCGACTTGTCCACTACCTGCAACAGTCGGTCATTGGGGATAGTGATTAAGGTATCCACCTTACTTCTTAACTCCTGAATACCAATCTCTGCCTGGTTTGCCCGTTTTTTCCCTTCGAATGTAAAGGGACGGGTAACTACACCAACTGTAAGAGCGCCAATTTCCTTGGCAACTTCAGCAACAATAGGCGCTCCACCAGTTCCAGTTCCTCCTCCCATACCTGCTGTTACAAAAACCATATCAGCTCCCCCAAGGGCCTGCATCAATTCATCGCGGCTCTCTTCCGCGGCCTTCTTCCCGATCTCCGGATCCGCACCCGCACCTAATCCTTTGGTCAGTTTCGAACCAATTTGGATCTTATGCTCTGCTAGAGATAAATTCAGAGACTGGGCATCTGTATTCACCACAAGAAAATGCACACCCTTAAGCTCTGCCTGAATCATTCTATTGACAGCATTTCCTCCGCCGCCGCCAACACCAATAACTTTGATATCAGCAAATCGATTTGCGTCTACCTCCAATTCCAACATCTCCCTATCGATCCCTCACTTCTTAAAAAAGATCTTGAAACCATTCTTTTACCTTACTAAACATCGCTTTCATGGATAAGCTATCCTCATTCTCTTCTTTTGCCTGGTGGCGCCTGGCACCATACAGCAAGATCCCAATGCCAGTAGCATATTCAGGGCTATGAACCACATCAGCCAAGCCACCAATCCCCTCCGGGTATCCAACCCTCACCGGTTTTTCCAAAAGATCAACTGCTAGTTCAGCAATCCCTTTGGTTAAAGCAGTCCCGCCTGTGAGGACGATTCCTCCTGGCAGCAACCCTGGATAACCAGAGCTCTCCAACTTATTCTTGACAAGCCCAATGATCTCCTGCACACGAGGTTCAATGATACTAGCGATCATTTTTTTTGATACCCGAAATGTATCCCCACCTCCCACACTGGGAACATCGACGAACTCACTGTCAGATATCAAGGCAGGGAGCGTCCCTCCGTGCTCTTTCTTAATAATTTCTGCCTGGGTTAAAGGTGTTCTCAAACCAACAGCCAGATCACTGGTAATGTAATCCCCACCTATCGGTAGAACTGCTGTATACCATAAAGTCCCCTGGTCGAAAAGAGCTATATCAGTTGTGCCACCCCCTATATCAACTACCACTACACCCAGTTCTTTTTCTGCCGGATAAAGGACAGCTTCTCCAGAGGCATAACCATTTAAAACAAGTTCCAAGGGATGAAAACCCGCACGCTCACAGCATTTAATAATATTCTGTAAAGCAGCATTAACAATTGTCACAATATGAGTTTCCACTTCTAACCTCGACCCAATCATACCTACGGGGTCAAGGATATTTTCATTTCCATCAACAAGAAACTGGCGGGGAATAACATGTATAATTCTCCGATCATGAGGAAGAGCAATAACTCGTGCAGCCTGGAGTACCCTTTCTACATCCTCTGGCATAATTTCCTGGTCAGGACTGGAAACCGCAACAACACCGCGGTTATTAAGAGATGATACAGTTGGCCCAGTAATTCCCACAAACCCTTCATCGATCTCACGGCCACTCATCTGCTCTGCTTTGTCAATAGCTGCCTCAATAGCCCGCACTGTGTTTTCAATATCAATCACATTGCCCTTGCGGATTCCTACAGAATCCACAGATCCAAAACCAACCACTTGGAGTTGTCCATCCTGTCCAATATCCCCGGCAATGACCGTGACCTTTGTGCTTCCGATATCAAGGCTCACTATCATATCTCTCCAGCCCAATTACTGCACCTCCACCGGCAATCATAAACATAAAGAATCTCTTCAATGCAAATCTATATTTTCCTTTAATTATCTTGTAAAGAAAACAAATATTTTTCATCAACAACCTTCTTTTGGCATTTAACTGCAGGAGCGTGGATACTCCTGATATCAATGTACTCTATTCCTTCAATACTGCCGAGTAAGTCCAGATAGGATGCAACAAAATCGAGCTTTTCTGGCAATTTCTCCGAATTCCCCAGGAGCACTGGAATTCCTTGGCGAGTATATGCCACCAAATTATCATCTTCAGCAAGATTAATTTCAGAAATTAGCTGCTGTGCATCCTCATCAAGAACCGCAAGCACCGGTTCCAGGCATTGGCTTTCACTGACTCGTTCCCCTGGATTAAGAGATTTGGGCTTAAGGCCAGTGATAATCGGAAGATTATAGTTTTTTGATATGGTGCATTTTTCAAGGCAGTACCCCTTCCCATCAATAACAGCTAAACTATCCTGTACACAGAAAAGTGCCAGGGGCTCCCGCTCTTTGATGTTGATAACAACCCGGTCCGGAAGGTGTTTTTTTACAGTTACTGTTTCGACTAATGGTATAGAAGACAGGCGCTTTTTAATCAGTTCTGTATCCATTTCAAAGTAGTTTATCCCTGGACTCAAACCGCTTTTCTGGACAATTTCCTCTTGTGTCACTTTCATGTTCCCTTTAACCTCGATTTTTTTCAGGGCAAAAAAGGGTGATTGACTGAAGTAATAAACCGCCAGGACACTCAAAATTATCAAAAGCAGTGATTTAAGAAACCTGGCTGGTTTCCGCCGGTCCCGGTTTTTTCTGCGTCCTTTTCGTCTCTTTGTAGAAGGTGACATCCTTGTCCATCCAATCTTTAAAAAAATAAATGCTATCTGGATTCACGACTGATTTTTGCTCCCAACATCCCTAACCTGGATTCAAGGTTTTCATACCCGCGGTCCAAGTGCTCTACCCCTTCGATAATTGTTGTATTCTCTGCAGCAAGACCACCCAATACAAGTGCTGCACCCGCCCTGAGATCTGTCGCTTCCACCATGGTTCCTGTCAAATGCGACACACCGGTAATTACTGCACTTCTTCCCTCAAGGCGGATCTGTGCACCCATTCTCCTCAATTCTCCAACATGCCGGAAACGGTTCTCAAATATATTTTCTGTAATAATACTGGTCCCTTGAGCCAGAGATAGAAGAACCATCATTTGGGGCTGCATATCTGTAGGAAAACCAGGAAAAGGCATTGTCCTGATATCAACTGCCCTCCAACTAGAAGGGCCTTCAACAATGATCCTTTCATCTGTTTCTTTAATGGGGACCCCCACTTCACGCAGTTTTGCGGTAACCGCTTCTACATGCTCAGGAATAGTATTGTTAATCAATACCTCTCCCCTGGTGATGGCAGCTGCCACCATAAAGGTACCTGTTTCTATTCTATCAGGAATAACCCGGTGAGAGATTTCTTGATCCAGCTTTTTGACTCCATCAATCCGAATGGTATCCAACCCAGCTCCCCGAATACGGGCACCAAGTTTATTTAAAAAGTTCTGCAGTTCGACGATTTCTGGTTCCCGGGCTGCATTTCTAATAATTGTCGTTCCCTGAGCAAGTGTTGCCGCCATCATAATGTTTTCAGTTGCCCCAACACTTGGAAAATCAAGATGAATATCCGCCCCCTGCAGTCCAGCAGCCTCAGCTATGATACAGCCATGGTCATCCCGAATTGCAGCTCCAAATGCTTTAAACCCCTTTAAATGCAGATCCATAGGGCGCGACCCAATGGTACAGCCACCAGGATATGATACTTTAAATCTCCCACAGCGGCCTAATAGGGGGCCCATCACCAAATTGGAGGCCCGCATACGCCTTGCCAGAAATGAAGGTACCTCTAATGAACAAATGCTAGAGGGTTCTATTTCCATGGTATCTCCCATCCAGTTAACCTTAACCCCTAGAGATTCCAATGTTTCTTTCATGGTTTGAACATCTTTTAACGAGGGTACTCCCTCAAGAACAACAGGTTTCTCACTCAACAGGGAAGCAGCCAGAAGCGGCAAAATCGCATTCTTGGACCCATTTACCCTCACTGACCCCGTAAGCCTTGTACCCCCAGTAATAAACAACCTCTCCACCCAACTCACCCTTCCTCCCCCAAAATCAAGACCTCAGGAACCAACATAATGCCTTTTTGCTCAAAAACTCGCTGCTGAATGGTCTTGATTAGTTCTAAGATCTCCCGCCCTGTGGCACAGCCGCAGTTGATAATAAAATTGGCATGCTTTGGCGAAACTGCGGCATCTCCAATGCGGTGTCCTTTTAATCCTACTTCCTCAATAAGCCTCCCTGCATAATCATAAGCAGGGTTACGAAAAACACTTCCAGCGGAGGGAAAATCTATAGGCTGGATCTTGCTACGAAAAGTACGATTTTTTTCCATGCGAGCTGCAATATCTTCCCTTAAAGCTGGCGTTAACCTGAGGACAGCCTTTAAAATAATTAAATTCTGCCCCTGTAGAGAGGAGGAGCGATAGCTGAAGGAGAGTTCATCTTTTAACCACTTTTGCTGTTTTCCTTGGTAATTTATTGTCTCCACTTGCTCAATTAAACATCCGATATCCTGCCCGAAGGCTCCAGCATTCATTATTAAGCCACCCCCCAGGGTAGCCGGAATTCCAGCAGCAAATTCTAATCCACTTAAGGATGCTTCTAAAGCCATCCTGGCCAGGGCAGGAAACATTACCCCTCCCTCTGCAGTTATGATATTTCCCTGCAGAGAGGCATCTCTAAGTCCCCCTCCCAGCTTAATTACCAATCCTCGGATACCGCCATCCAACACCAGCAGATTAGAACCATTACCTACAACAGTGATCGGTAGGTCATATTCTTGGGCAAACAGTACGGCAACCTGGATATCTCCTATTATTCTAGGAATAATCATCAGGTCAGCTGGCCCCCCAACCCTCCAGGTTGTAAAATTTTTCATAGGCACCTGAGCCAGTACCTGACCATCTATATTTTGTTGCAACTTATTAGCTAAAACCTGCCACTTCATTAATGTGACCCCTTATTTCCGTAATAAGCACTGCTCGATGCCAGCAGCAAGTTTCCTACCCACAGTCCAGACATTACCTGCTCCCACGGTCAAAACTGTATCCCCGGAACGAATTTCCTGCAGGAGATAGCTCACTACATCATCGAGTGAATTGATATAAACAACATTTATACCGTTTTTTTGTAGTTCCTGGACAATAACCTCTGCTGACACACCTTCAAGGGGACTCTCCCCTGCTGCATAAATATCTGTAATAATCACCAGATCGTTTCCCTCAAAAGCCTTCCCAAATTCCTCTTTTAAAAACTTCGTCCTGCTGTAACGATGTGGTTGAAAAACAGTGATCATCCTTCCCCGCTTGATGCCATGAGTTGTTTCCATCAAGGCTTTGATCTCTGTGGGGTGGTGAGCATAGTCATCAATAATCTTGATCCCATTACACTGAGCTATAAGCTGAAAGCGACGCTGGACGCCCTTGAAGTGAGCGAGTGAACGCGCTATATCAGAAAAACCCAACCCCAAGTACATTCCCACAGCAACCGCTGCCAGGGCATTTTGAACATTGTGGAGTCCGGGTATAGATAGCTTCAATGTACCCAAAAACATTCCCTCATGAAAAACATCTGCTTCTGTTACTAAACCATTCTGAACAATATTCCTTGCCTGATACTGGGGATTCCCCTGGATCCCATAAGTTACAGCATTAATTCCTTCTGTAGATAATTGACGCACATTAGAGCTGTCAGTACAAAGTACAGCAAGACCGCCTGGCCTAATTTTTGTTAAAAAATCCTGAAAAGCTTGCAGAATTCCCGAAATATCTCTGTAATAATCCAGGTGGTCATCATCTATATTTGTAATAACTGCAATGTGTGGTTTTTGTTTAAGGAAAGAACCATCACTTTCATCTGATTCGGCAACAAGGTATCTTCCTTTTCCTAGACCTGCATTGCCTCCTAGTTCGGAGATATGCCCCCCTACCAGATATGTGGGATCGAACCCATTCTCCGCTAGGACTACAGCAATCAATGCGCTTGTTGTTGTTTTACCGTGGGATCCTGTAACAGCTATACCCTGATAAGATTCCATCACTTTTGCTAATAGATCCCCCCGGGTCATAACCGGCAAGCCCCTTTGGCGGGCGGCACATAACTCGACATTGGAGGGATGGATAGCAGAGGAAACTACTACAGCATCCACATCATCTGTAATATTTTCTGCCCCGTGACCTATAAAAATTTGAGCTCCCCGCTGCCGCAGGCTGTCGATCACAGGTGAAGAAACAAGATCAGATCCACTTACCTGCATCCCCATTTCGAGCAAAATCTGGGCAAGCCCACTCATGCCCACACCACCGATACCAATAAAGTGATACCACTTGCACTTGCCAGCCACTGAAATAATCTCCTCCCTTGTGCACTGTTTCTATTAATAAGTTTTCTCCACTAGTCACAACAACAGTTTATGTCTTACTTGCCGTGGAGGTGCAGAGTGACTTTTTGCCAACATTAAGCAGAGTACGAACAATCAATTCTCCAGCTTCCGGACGCCCTATGCGGAGGGATTTTCTGGACATCTTTTCACGCAAATTCTTATCTCCTGCCAATTTTTCTATTTCTTTGAGTAACCCAGCAGGTGTTAGCTCCTTCTCCGGAATCAGAACCGCTGCTCCTTGACTCTCCAGATAACGAGCATTGTGATACTGGTGATCCCCTGTTGCAAAAGGATAAGGGATTAAAATTGCTGGAATCCCTAAAGCAGTTATTTCAGCAAGGGTTGCAGCCCCAGCACGGCTGATCACCAGGTCAGCAACTTTTAGGGCATACTCCATTTCATGTAAATATGGTTTTATAACTAGTTTGCCTATCTTATCGGTATTTAACCCCATACGTTCCATCTCTTGGCAAATCTTACGATACTCGGCTGAACCTGTTAAATGAATAACCTGTAGCTGTGATAATACAGAATTACCTAAAGAGATCTTTCGGTATACTTCCAGCATTACCTGGTTGATACGCCGTGCCCCACGGCTTCCCCCGGTAACCAGAACGGTAAAAGTCTCCGGATCTAATCCGAAATACCTGAACCCTTGCAGGCGATCCACCTGAAGGATCTCACTACGCACTGGAAGTCCTGAATGAACTATTTTCGCCCTTGAAGGAAATGATCCCTTGTCATGCGGAAAAGTGGTAAAAGTTATCTTAGCCCAGCGCGACAGCAATTTATTTGCCATACCAGGGATAGAGTTCTGCTCGTGCAAAAAAAGAGGAACCCTTAAACTTGCAGCAGCCAGCCCAAGAGGCACGGAAACATAGCCACCAGTGGCAAAAACAGCGTGGGGATGAAACTCCTTAATAATACCCACACCCTGCAGGTACCCCTTTCCCAGTGAAACAAGGTCAGATATTGCTTTAAACGAAATATTGCGCGGCCACTTCCCCGCTGCAATTTTGTGAAAAGAGTAACCTGCCTCAGGGACCACCTTACTTTCTAAACCCTCTCCTGTTCCTACAAAAAGAATATCACCATCTGGATCAAACTTTCGTAATAAACCTGCAACAGCCAGTGCCGGGTAAAGATGTCCACCTGTACCACCACCTGTGATCAGCACACGCATTCCTTATCTCCTATTCTTCAACATAACGTGATATATTCAACAAAATACCAATTCCCAGCAGATTCAATGTCAAAGAGGAACCCCCATAACTGATAAAAGGCAGGGTAATTCCTGTCACTGGAAGGATTCCGGTTACAACACCTATATTGATCACTGCCTGCAGTATCACCATGATGGTGATCCCGGTAGCAAGCAGTGCCCCAAAGGAATCAGGTGCCTTGATAGCAATCTTTAATCCCCTCCACATAAAGGTCACAAAAAGCAGCAGAACAAATGTTGTCCCGATAAAACCCAGTTCTTCAGCTAACACAGCAAAAATAAAATCTGTATGCTGCTCAGGTAGATAAAGAAACTTTTGTCTCCCCTGACCGAGCCCTGCACCGAAAAACCTCCCTGAGCCTACTGCAAGAAGAGCTTGGATAGTCTGAAAACCCTTACCTAAGGGATCTGACCAGGGGTCAAGAAATGCCGTAATGCGTTTCATCCTGTAGGGTTCCATGATAATTGCCAGAGCAACCAAGCCACCTCCCAGGAGACCCAAGAAACTTAAGTGGCTTATCCTGGCCCCGGCAGCCAACAGCATAAGAAACGCTGTACCAGCAATGGTAGCACCTGTCCCCAGGTCAGGCTGCATCAGGATCAGGCCACAGACCACCCCCACCACTAGCAGTGGAATGGCTAACCCCTGAAAAAAATGCTTAACCCTATTCTGTTTTTCAGCTAAATATTTTGCCAAAAAGATAACCACTGCCAGTTTAGCGATCTCCGATGGTTGAAAGGTTAATTGCCCAACCCCTATCCAGCGGGTGGCATCCTTGATAGTTACACCTACTCCTGGAACCAACACGAGAACCAGAAACAAGAGAGCCAGCCCAAACAAAGGGTTTGCCCACTTCAAGTATACCTTGTAAGGGATTCTCATCACCACAACCATACCGATAATCCCTAAAAGAGCCCAGACCAGCTGATTTTTAAGGAAATGGGCACCATCACCGAAAGTCACTTGAGCATAAACATAGCTCGAGCTGTAAACCATTACGATTCCTACTGTTAATAATAGAAGTACGATTATAAAGAGAATAAAGTCAGGGGCCCTGCGCTCTTTTCTCACTATTAACCCCCCTTAGAGTTCCCCAACTGCTTTTCGGAAGAGGTCACCCCGCTCTTCATAATCCCGAAACATATCCCAACTGGCACAACCCGGCGAAAGCAGTACCACATCACCATTCCGAGCAATACTATGTGCTAATGTGACAGCCTCAAAAAGGGTTTGGGCCTCCCATATATTGCTAAACCCCTCTGCCATTACTGCCTCTCGAAACAGCGGAGCTGCCTCACCTAAAAGGATCAACGCCTTGACCCTTTCCCGGATCTTTTTTGCCAATCCATCCAAATTGCTACCTTTATGCCTTCCCCCGGCAATTAAAATTATAGGGTTATTGTAGGAATCCAGAGCCTTCACTACTGCCTCCGGATTTGTCCCCTTTGAGTCATTAACATAACGCACTCCATTCAACACCCGGACCTCCTCCAAGCGGTGTGGTACCCCAGGAAAAGAAGTCAAGGCTTGGACCACATCATCCTGATCAACCCCTGCCAGAAGGGATGCGGCAGCAGCCGCCAACACATTCTCTAGATTATGGTAGCCGGGCATCCTAATATCCTGCACTGCACACAGGTGTTCCTTTCTCCCCTGGAAGGTATAATAGATTTGCTCCCCCTCTATCCCTATCCCTCTATCTGGAAGCTTGCAACAAGAAAAACCACACCTTTGACTAGGAACAGTAATCATATGTCTTGAAACCCAGGGATCATCCAGGTTGTACACAGCATAGTCAGCCGCACCCTGATTGGCAAAAAGACGCGCCTTTGTCCTGCCATAGGTCTCCAGGTCGCCATGCCGGTCCAGATGATCTGGAGCAAGATTCAGGAAAACACCGATGTGCGGCCGAAAAACTTCTATGCGCTCCAATTGAAAAGAACTCACTTCCACGATCCAGTATGCGGCTCGCCGGGTATCATCCAAGTCCTTCTCCACTTCTTGAATTAATGGGACTCCGATATTCCCGGCAACCACAACCTCAAGTCCTGCCTTTTTAAAAATAAAACCCAGCAGAGAAGTTGTGGTGGTTTTACCATTGGTACCGGTAACAGCAATAATCGGTTCCTTTATAAAGCGCCCTGCCAATTCCAATTCACTCCAAATCGGAATATTCAATTTTTCTGCAGCTAAAATTGGCTCAATGTTCTTAGGGACACCTGGGCTAACAATAATCAGATCAAAATCACCTGGTTTTACCTCAGGATAACCACCAGTTATTAAAGAAATAGGCTGTTTTTTAAATTCCTGAAACTCGGCCCCGAACAGCTGCTCATCCTTTTGATCTGTACCTGTAACCAGAGCTCCCTGTTTTAGCAAAAAACGAACAGCAGCCTGCCCACTGCGAGCCATTCCAATAACTAGTACTTTTTTCCCTTGTAGATTAAACAATTTTACATCTCCTTACAAAGCCAGCAAACCGATAATGGCAAAACACAACCCCATAAAACAAAAAATGCGAACAACTTTGACCTCCGGCCAGCCGGACAATTCAAAATGATGGTGTAAAGGGCTCATCTTGAAGACGCGTTTCCCTGTTAATTGAAAGGAAATCACTTGGATAATCACAGAGAGCACCTCCAAAACAAAAACCCCTCCCAGGAAGAATAAAATCAGCTCTGTACCAGTGATCACAGCAAGTGCTGCCAGAGCACCCCCAAGGGCTAAAGAACCGGTATCACCCATAAATACTTTGGCAGGGTGTCGATTATACTTGAGAAAACCCAGACAACCCCCACCTAATGCCCCGGCAAAAACTGCAGCTGCATGATGGCCTGTCATCCAGGCAATTATAATATAGGCAAAGCTTGCGATCACCATTAATCCACTGGCCAACCCATCCAAACCATCTGTGAGATTAACCGCATTGGCAGCAGAGATTAGGACAACCACTACAAAGATATAATAAAAAAATCCAGCTTCTATTTCTAGCCCAGTAAAAGGCACAGCTATTGTTGTTCCCCGCCCCAGCAATGATACACCCCAGGCAAGAAAAATTCCTATAAAAAGCTGTCCAATCAACTTAGCTCTTGCCCGCAGCCCAAGAGGCCTCCTGAGTACAACTTTCAGAAAGTCATCCCATAATCCCAGCAATCCGCATCCCAGCATGATGATAAAAAGAAGCAGTGTTTCATAAAAATCAGTAGAAAAAATAAATCCAGATATGCCAGTACCTAAAAGGATCATGACTCCACCCATTGTAGCGGTCCCCTGTTTTTTTAAATGGGTGCGTGGCCCATCATCTCTTACCTCTTGTCCGAACTTCAAGCGCTGTAATAACGGGATAAAGAATGGGCCCATTACCAGTACAATGGCCAGACTGACTACAGCTGCCAAGATCACCCTTTGCATCACAGTCAATGCTTTTCACCATCCTGGAGAGAGGCGGTAATCTCCTCCATCTGCATCCCCCTGGAACCCTTGATCAATACCACATCCCCTTCTTGAACATATCCTTTGAGAAATGAAACTGCTTCTGTTTTTTCTTGAAAAACATGAACCCGTTCCTTGTCCAGCCCTGCACTGAGAGCACCTGCAGCAATTTCTTGGGCCAGCGGGCCAACTGTACAAAGACAGTCAATCTGTAAAGCTGCTGCTTTCTCCCCAACCTCCCGGTGGCCGCAAACTTCTTCCTCACCCAATTCATACATTTCACCCAAAACAGCAATCTTTCTAGTACCCTGGGATCCAGCCAGCAGTTCTAAAGCAGCTTTCATAGAAACAGGGCTGGCATTATAGGAGTCGTCAATAAGCCTTGTTCCTGATATTCCCGATTTGACCTCCAGCCGCATTCCGGTCAGGGAAACGGATTCAAGGCCAGCAGCGATTTCCTGCAGAGTTAAGCCAAATCTGTACCCAACCGCCGCGGCAGCCAGGGCATTTGTTACATTGTGCATCCCTGGCAGTGGGAGAAAACAGCGAATTTCCCCGTTGGGAGTTTGAAGAATAAATTCTACCCCATCCAGGTCATGTATGGTCACCTGAGAAGCAGTTATTTGGCTTGCCTCCCCTACACCGTAAAAGATAACATCTCCAATTACTAATTCAGCAAGCTTAACCTGCCAAGGATCTTGGGCATTGAGAACCGCACATCCATCAGATGGCAAAGACTGCAGCAACTCTCCTTTTGCCAGGGCGATGGCCTCCTGAGAGCCTAAAAGTTCCAGATGGCTCTTACCAATATTAGTAATAACTCCCACTTGAGGGTGGCTGATCTCACATAAAGCTGCAATCTCCCCTGGACCCCGCATGGCCATCTCCAGGACCAACACCTGGTGGCTATGGTTCAAGCTCAAAAGTGTCAAAGGGAGTCCTAGTTCATTATTGTAGTTCCCTTCAGTCTTTAAAACATTGAAACGTGTCCCTAAAACCCCGGCAATTAAATCCTTTGTTGTGGTTTTTCCGGTACTTCCAGTAACAGCAACCACCGGTATTTCGTATAAATTACGACAGTAGCAGGCAAGATCCTGCAAGGCTTGCAAAGGATCAGAGACCATAATCAGCGTACCCATGGCCTGATCTGCAGCCACAGAATGAGAAATAACAGCAGCTGCCGCTCCTCTCATAAAGGCTTGCTCAAGGAAATCATGGCCATCGACCCTCTCTCCTGGAAAGGCAAAAAACAGATCTCCTGGCCTGATCGATCTACTGTCAATACTCACACCTGTTATTTCAATATGGCTGTTTCCCTGCACAACAGTACCCTGGAGTGCTTCAATTACATCCTCTAACTTTATAGGATCCATTGTTTAAATGCCGATCTCCTTTGTAAGAATCTCTCTAACAACTTGGTGGTCATCAAAGGGAAGGACCTGATCACCAATAACCTGATAGGTTTCATGGCCTTTTCCCGCTATAACTACAAAGTCCCCATCTCTTGCAGAGAGAAGGGCATGTCTGATGGCCTGATAACGATCAGTAATTATAGTATAATGGGCATTTTTGATCTGGCGAATGCCATCCTCGATCTGTTGTTCAATCTGCTCCGGGTCCTCTGAGCGGGGGTGATCAGAAGTGATCACAGTATAATCGCTGATCTCTCCAGAAATCCTACCCATAATAGGCCGCTTCCCAGCATCCCTGTCCCCACCGCAACCAAAAACCGTGATCAGTCTGCCACGAGTAATTGCGCGGGCTGTTTTTAGGACATTTTTCAAGCCATCTGGAGTATGGGCATAATCGATCACTACTGTAAAATTTTGCCCCTCATCTACCAGTTCGAAACGGCCGGGAACCCCCTTCATTTTCTGCAGGGCATCCTTGATCACTGTTACCGGAACACCCTCTTTTAGCCCCACACTGATAGCAGCAAGACTATTATATACATTAAATTCCCCCGGGAGAGAAGTAAAAACCTGAAAATCGCCTTCACTGTGGACTACAACAAAGCTGCTCCCTTCCGGAGTAAGCCGAACCTGATCAGCTCTTACATCTGCCTGTTCGTGGATACCATAAGTTATTACCGGCACCCTAGTACAATGCTTGATCCGCTTTGCCGCACTATCATCATTGTTGACCACAGCGTAACAGGGGCGCTTTTTTGTCCTCTCCTTGCCTAAGCCCTCAAAGAGCAACATCTTAGCAGCCAGATACTCATCTAAACTCCCATGAAAATCCAAGTGATCCTGGGTTATATTGGTATAAACCCCCACATCAAATTCACAGGCTGCTACCCGCTGCAGATAAAGAGCGTGAGAGGAAACCTCCATAGAAACAGTTTGAACCATGGCCGCATTCATTTTGGCTAGAATAGCCTGCAAATCAAGAGATTCGGGTGTTGTACGAACAACAGGAAACTTTTGCTCACCTATCTTATTCCAAATTGTTCCGATAATTCCCGTAGACTCACCTCTGCCAGCCAACACTGCTTCAATCAAGTGAGTAGTGGTAGTCTTACCATTGGTACCAGTAACACCAATCAAGGTAAGATTCCTGCTGGGGTGACCATAATAATTTGCAGCCATCAGTGCAAGGGCCAAACGAGAATTGTTTACTCTGACAAAGGATATTCCCGAATCTATATCTATATCCTTTTCTATCACTACCCCTATAGCTCCCCTGGACAACGCATCCTGGATAAAAAGATGCCCATCTGTACGGTAACCTTGAATACAAACAAAAATATTTCCTGGCTTTACCTGTCGGGAATCGTAGTGTAATCCCGTAACTATCCGCTCAAGCCCCGCAGCAGTTAGCACCTCTACTCCCTGGAGCAACTCTTGGAATGTAATGGGCACCCACATCACCTCTAGTTGGTTATTCTAATAATTATTCCCAATTATGACCCACCCCAATCAGGGTGTAACATCTATACCAGGAGGGGCATGGAATCTAACTTTTACCTTCCCTCCCTGAGGAAGACGTGTGCCGGGAGCAGGTTCTTGTTCTCTCGCAATCCCGGTGGGGAATGGTTCCCCCTCAGGGACGAGCACAAGGCCTATCATCCCTAAAAGCTCTGCAGCATCCCGCATACTCTTGCCTTTAAGATCAGGTACTACCACACTTTCACCATCTTGAACACCCTCGGTTTTTTGCAAATTAAGCAAAACTTTACTTCCTTTCTTTACTTTAACACCATCAAGAGGGATTTGACCGCAGACTATCTGCCCTGAGCCGAGGTGTTCACTTTCCAGCCCTGCCTCCCTTAATATTTTATCTGCCTCCTCGACTGGAAGATTGATTACCAGAGGTACAACTGACATCTCTTGCTCAGCTGTCTTTTCACCTGGCCTATAACGCATAGGTACCTCTAAGTAGCGAAGACTATCCCTTATTACCTCTCGAAATACCGGAGCTGCCACTGTCCCCCCATAGTAAGGGTACCCTTTTGGTGTATCAACCACAACAATAGCAACAAGTTGAGGGTCATCAACAGGTGCAAAACCAATAAAAGAAGCGACATAATCAGTAGCAGAATAACCCCCACCTGGTGCTGGTTTTTGTGCTGTACCGGTTTTACCACCTACAGAATATCCCTCTATATAGGCATTGTTGCCGGACCCCTTAGTGACAACAGCCTCAAGCATCTCCCTTTCGGCCTTCGATGTCTCTTCTGAAATAATCTGACGCACAACCTGTGGCTTATACCTTTTCACTACCTTTCCTTCACGGTTGGTTAGCTCTTTGACAATATGTGGTTTCATCAGTTTTCCGCCATTAACGATAGCAGATAGTGCAGTCACCATTTGTAGAGGAGTTACACTGTTGGTCTGCCCCATAGAAATAGTGGCCAGATCCACGGGTTTAACCTGATTTTCTGGTACAATAATGCCTTTCGCCTCACCTGGCAATTCAATTCCCAGTTGGCTACCGTAACCAAAGCCATTAATATACTTATACAATCTCTGGGTGCCAAGCCGGAGGCCAAGAGTAACAAAACCTGGGTTGCAGGAGTTTTGAACAACCTCAGCCAAAGTTTGGCTGCCATGTCCTCCTGCTGCCCAGCAGTGTATGGTTTCGCCATTGACCTTAATATACCCCGGGTCATAAAACTGCTCTTGTCTATTGGTTACTCCCTCTTCTAAAGCTGCAGCAAGTGTCACAATCTTGAAAGTAGACCCAGGTTCATAGCTGTCAGCAACAGCTGCATTACGCAGCGCTTCTGCTGGATATTTATGATAATTATTGGGATCAAAATCTGGCCTGTTGGCCAGTGCAAGAATTTCCCCAGTATTGGGGTCCATTACAATTATTGTAGCACTTTTAGGGGAACGCTCCTGCATAACTTTATCAAGTTCACGTTCCGCAATATATTGGATCGTCTGATCTATAGTCAGGACAACATTAGAACCCTGTTCAGGTTGGATATATTTTCTTGTTGATTCAGGAATCTCATGGCCTGCAGCATCATACTCCACAAGCAGCCGGCCATTGATCCCCCCCAACTGCTTATCATAAGCGATTTCGATCCCTTCTAAGCCCTGGTTATAGTCACCCGCAAACCCTAACACATGGGATGCAAGATTTCCCTTGGGATAATAGCGTTGGGGCTTAGGAATTGTCCCGATCCCTGGTAGGTTTTTTTCACGCAGTTCTTTGACCTGTTTTTTATTCAGCTTGAATTTAAGCCATACAGAATGCTGTTGTTGGGTAATCAACCCATAAACGTCTTTTTCCTTCATATCAAGGATTCCAGCTAATTCCCTGGCAATGATATCTGCCTTCCCTGACTTCTCCACCTCAGCCGGGATAGCGTAACAGGCCTCCGCGCTGATACTAACAGCAAGTTCTTTGCCATTACGGTCATAAATAACACCTCGTTTGGGCTCCACAACAATCTCACGGATTCTGTTCTCTAAAGCTTTCTGCTGATACCATGTACCCTTAATAATCTGAAGATAAGCTAGGCGCAGTAGCAGAAAAACAAAAACAAAAAAAAGAATAAAAAAAAGCCAGGTTATTCTTTTTCGTACCTCAATACTACTTTTTTTCAACAAAAACACCCCGTCAATGAGGCGAAGCTTCTGCCCTACCGATAAGCTGTTTTAATGCTACAGACCAGCTTTTTTTATTTTCTTTATCC
>JBASML010000367.1:0-1739 GCA_049656845.1 Syntrophaceticus sp. | reverse complement strand
GTTCTGGTGATGGGTCCAGGTACAAAGTCTTAAACAATCGCCATGCCGTCAAAATCGAATCGGGAAGAGTAGGTCATCAACAAGACGACACAAAGGGACAGTCCCCTTGTGTTGCCTTTTATATTAGTTCACTATGCAAAATTAAAAGGGGATATTGAATAGATCATGATCACAAACACTTCAACTAAAAAAACACTTCTTATACTAGGCATCATCTTAATCTCTATTAATTTACGGCCTGCGATCACAGCGGTGGGCCCCTTAGTGGACTTAATCCGTACAGATATGGGGTTATCTAATAGTGCGGTGGGCTTAATTACTGCACTCCCATTGTTGGCCTTCGCGGTCTTTTCACCATTGGCTCCTCAAATAGCGCACCGGCTAGGGAATGAAATGGCCTTATTCATAGGGCTGTGTATATTAACGGCAGGAATATTAATACGCTCCATAAATGTGCCGGCAGTATTGTTTACTGGCACTATTTTGGTTGGATTTGGAATTGCAGTTTGCAATGTTTTATTACCGGCCATTATCAAAGATAAATTCCCTCAAAAGGTTGGATTAATGACGAGTTTGTATTCAACTGCTATGGTATTCTCTGCAGCTCTGGCATCTGGGGTAAGCCTGCCCCTGGCCCGGGGTTTAAACGGGTGGCAGAGGGCGTTAGTATTTTGGGCCATTTTAGCGATATTTGCAGTTGTAATTTGGCTGCCCCAGCTGCGCTGTCAAAAACCCTATCAAAAACCGGTTGAACAGCAGGCTAAATTTATACACAGTGAACTACTGCGTTCACCCCTTGCCTGGCAGGTCACCTTGTTTATGGGGCTGCAGTCTTTTTCTTTCTATGTTACTATAGCCTGGCTGCCGGAAATTCTCTGTAGCTATGGCATCAGTGCATTTTCAGCGGGTTGGATGCTGGCATTAATACAATTCGTCAACGTTCCAGCAACCTTTATTGCCCCACTGCTCTCCGAGCGCTTTCCTGACCAACGAAAAATCGTGGCAGCTATTGGTGCCCTTTACCTAATAGGCATTAGCGGGCTGATCCTCAGCCGGTCCACAATTCCACTAACAACAAGCATTATACTGCTCGGCTTGGGGCAAGGTGCGAGTTTCAGCCTGACTTTTACTTTTTTTGCACTGCGCACCTCTAATACACAGCAAGCTGCCGAATTATCAGCTATGTCACACTCCCTGGGCTATCTATTGGCTGCCATAGGGCCAATTATCATTGGCTTAATCTATGATCAAACACACTCTTGGGAAGTGCCTTTATTTTTACTAATGGTTGTCAGTGTCCTGATGACAATTGCGGGGCTTGGTGCTGGGCGCAACCGCTGTGTACTGCCGGCAAAAGATGATGGAACCACCTGCCTGAAAACTTAAGCAGCCTTACTGCCATGTACCAATCAGTCTGACGGTTCTGGTGATGGGTCCAGGTACAAAGTCTTAAACAATCGCCATGCCGTCAAAATCGAATCGGGAAGAGTAGGTCATCAACAAGACGACACAAAGGGACTGTCCCCTTGTGTTCTTTTGTTGTGTTCCCTTACAGGGTTTTGCCCAATTCATATGCAGCTTCCTGGGCTTCTTTATTTTCGGCAACAGGGATGTACTGCTCTGTGCAGGTGCTGTAGGTTTGTGCAAAATCAACTTGAAAGTGGTCCCAGATCTCTTGGAACATGTCTTCCACCATCTGGGGGCCGGTATTCGGCTGCGCCATGCCGTAGGTCATCAGC
>JBASML010000366.1:0-2345 GCA_049656845.1 Syntrophaceticus sp. | reverse complement strand
ATAAAGAACATTAACCTGCCCTGTTTCCACATTATTAAAAACAAAAAAGTCATGACCCAGTAAGTTCAACTGTAGAATCGCTTCATCAACTGGCATTGGTTTCATAAGAAAACGCTTTGTTTTTACGATAGTGGGTTCATCTTCTTTTTGATTGCTCTCACCCATCTCTGTGATCAGCGTCTTGAGACCCTGGTGTCGCAACTTCCGGTAAAGCTTAGTGCGTTGTTTACGGACCTGTTTTTCTAGTTTTTCCGATACCAGGTCCACTGCTTCATAGAAGCTTTCCCTGCTCATGTCTTCACCACGAAGAATCATACCGCCATTAAGTGGAATCGTCACCTCCACAGCATAGTTATCACCAACTGTCGAGACCGTAACCTGCGCTTCTTGGATGGAATCAAAATACCGGGTTAACTTTGTCAACCTCTTTTCCACATAACTCTTAAGCGCATCAGTAACTGTAGCATTTTTACCCCGGATGGTGATTTTCACCTTACCTCCACCCCCATTTAGTTAGAATGATCCTTGCCTTTATATTATTCCCTTTACAGGAGAATAATCCTGCATCCCGAATACCAAACTATAAAACAGGAAGAAAGAGCCCCGTTAATCCGGGGCCCTCAATAGCAAATTAAAAATCCAAGATTGGAGATCTATATTTTAACAACCTTTGACGCTTGAGGACCACGAGCACCTTCAACAATGTCAAATTCTACCCGTTGGCCCTCTGCCAAGGTTTTGAAACCCTCCTCTTGAATTGCCGAATAATGAACAAAAACATCCCCGCCCTCATCACATTCGATGAAGCCGTATCCTTTTTCCTGATTAAACCATTTGACTCTGCCCTGCATTACGGCACATTCCTCCTAAAATATTATCCCCGTGCCTGTCCCCTATTAATTTGGGGTTCACGAAGTGGTTAAATAATAACATAGGATGGTTGCTCTGTCAATAAAAATATGGATTTTATCTCTCTTGGAAAGAAACATCCAAACAAAAAGATTGGATTTATTGCCATATATGACACTAACATGATAAATAGAAAGATAAATGTATATCTAGTATATCGATAAAACCACTAGCAGGAAATACACAGATAACCTCAAAATCTGTGGACAATGTGGATAAGTCTGTTCATAACCCTCATTTTAAGCTAAATCCGGTGTGGATGAAGCTGTGGACGTGTAGTTATTTGTCAGATTTAGCTAGTCAAGTCTCTGTTTTTGTCTTTTTTTCTTACATTATATCAAAAATGTTCCATTACTACTTCAGCAATATTATTAGAGTGGTCGCCGATGCGTTCCAAATTGCTGATGATATCCAGGAAAATTACACCAGAGGTCGGATAACAAATCCCTTTGTTCAAACGTTCCAAATGGCTGGCACGCAATTCTTTTTCCATCTGATCAATGAGAGGTTCAGCATGAATAACCAAACGAGCCTTTTCTTTATTTTCTTCTAGCAGTGCTTCTAATGAATTATTAAAAACCTCAAATACTAAACTGTACATCTCATCCAATTCCGCAATGGCAAACTCACTAAAAGGAAGGTTTTCTTCAATTCTGGCCCACGCCAATTCCGCAATATTCTCTGCATGATCGCCAACCCTTTCTATATCTTTTACCGCATGCAAAAGACCAGTATGCCTACCTGATAGGGTCGGGGTAAATCCCTTTTGCGACAACTTAGCCAGATAAAAAGTAATATCCTTTTCCAGCCCATCGATTACCTCTTCATCTTCTCTGGTTGCTTTTAGGCGCTTTTCATCTTTCTTCTTAAATCCCTGTATTGCTGACTCCAAGCTTCTGGCAGCTATATTCCCCATTCTAATGATTTCTTTTTTAGACAGAGATAAAGCAACAGCAGGATTATCAAACATCCTCTCATCCAAATAAATAGGGCCCTTCTCCTCAATTGTGACCGTTCCAGGCAGTATATTTTCGATCAATTTAGCAAAGGGTTTTATAAAAGGCAAAAACAAACAGGTGTTTAGCACATTAAATGTGGTGTGGGCATTGGCAATGAGTCTTGCAGGCTGATCGGGTGAAATATAGCAAACAAATTCCTTAAACCAGGGGAGTAGAATCAAGAAAATAATCGTGCCTGTAACATTAAACATCACATGTGCAGCCGCGGCTCTTCTGGCATTCAGGTTGGTCCCAATACTGGCCAAGAGAGCTGTAACACAGGTTCCAATGTTATCACCAAAAAGAACAGGTATCGCCGCACTAAAGGTAATGATATCCTGACTGGCAAGAGCGATCAGCATACCGATAGTTGCTGCACTGCTTTGGACAATGCATGTAATAATGATACCCACCAATACACCAAGCAGCGGATATCGT
>JBASML010000365.1:0-4102 GCA_049656845.1 Syntrophaceticus sp. | reverse complement strand
TTGTTTTCCGAAGAGGGAAGAGTAGCGAGCAAGATATCGTCAGGTTTATCCATTCCCAATTTCTGAATCGCAACTTCTTCTACCCGATCGGGGCATTGAAGCTCCGCAGCCTCTAATTCTAACTGTTTATAATCTCTTTGTAGAGTAGCCACCTTTTGCTTGTTCTCCTCGACTCTGTAACCCAGCGCTGTAACCTGATTGGTTTTATAAATATAGAAAAGCCCAAAGCCAAAACAACTAAGAACAATAGCTGTAATCTGAAGGCATGCAAGTATCTTATTGCGCTGTTTTACTCGCCGCGCAGTTTTCCTCTTTCTAGGTGGCCTGGAAGGTTGTTGAATGTATCTCTTTTCTTCCGCTAATACCAATTTATTCACCTCTTTTTTCTTATATTACACTGGTCAGGGAAGCAGTTTTTCAGCTGCTCGCATTTTAGCACTGCGTGACCGCGGATTGGTTTTAATCTCTCCAGCATCAGGTAAAAGAGGTTTTTTTGTTAGAATGCGAATCACACCCGGGGAAGGTATCGCATGCTCTCGAAATACACCCTTAACAATGCGATCCTCTAGAGAGTGAAAGGAGATAGCCACAATCCTTCCACCTGGTTTTAATAAAGAAATCCCCGCCCTAAGCCCCTCTTCTATTCCTGCTAATTCATCATTAACAGCAATGCGTAAAGCCATAAAGGTGCGCCGGGCGGGGTGGGGGCCTGAACGGCGTGCTCTAGCAGGGATAGCAGCTTTGATGATCTCAACAAGCTGCGCGGTGGTATTAATCGGTTCCTTTTTTCTCCATTCAACTATAAAAGAAGCAATCCGGCGTGCCCATCTCTCCTCACCATAACGAAAAATAATCTCTGCCAACTCCTTTTCCGAAAGGTTATTTACCAGATCTGCTGCAGTAGTCTTTGTTTCTCTATTCATCCTCATGTCTAAAAAAGCATCATATTTATAGCTAAAACCCCGCTCTGGCTCTAAAACCTGGTAAGAAGAAACCCCTAGATCGAATAAAATACCATCCACCTCATTAATTTGCAGTTCTTGTAAAACTTCTGACATCCTGCGGAAATCACTGTGTATAAAAATCACCTGCTCCAAATAAGGTGCTAAGACATCCTTTGCCCGCTTGAGGGCCAACTGGTCCTTATCAAAACCAATCAGTCTCCCTGTGGGGCCGATCAGCTTGAGAATCTCTTGAGAATGACCACCACCACCCAGGGTGCAGTCAACATATGTGCCCCCTTCCTGAACAGCCAGGAATTCAATTGTTTCTTTAAGCATTACTGGAGTATGTTCCACTTCAGTCACCTAAAACACCGCCTTCACCCATTTTTTCCGCTAATTCTTCATATGTTTCCTCAGCTCCGGTGCAGTATTCATCCCATCGGTCCGCTGCCCAGATCTCAATGCGGGAAGAAACCCCGATAATGGCAACTTCACGACTAATCTTCGCATAACCTCTCAAAGAGAGAGGTATCAGGATCCTGCCCTGACCATCCATTTCACATTCTGTGGCACCGGAAAAGAAAAAACGGGAAAATGCCCTGGCCTCTTTTTTGGTAAGAGGTAAATTTCTCAACTCCTGCTCTAAAACACACCATTCATCAAGGGGAAACACAAAAAGGCAGTGATCCAGGCCGCGGGTAGTAATACAGCGATCACCCAAACAAGCCCGAAACTTCGCCGGTAGTATTAAACGACCTTTGGCATCAAGATTATGGCGGTACTCTCCAATAAACATATTTCTCCACTCCGAATATGCAATACGCCACTTTGTACCACTTTCCGCCACCCAATAATTTCTCTATAAAATTGCTAATTCCTTCTATAGATCTAAAAATAAATAAATAAATAAAAAAACCGGGGTAAATAACCCCGGTTCTAAGAGGTGTATTAAGCCAGTGGAAACTGACTTAATTATTATTCTATTCTGTTATACTATGTATAAGCTGAGTTTTAATTAATTCTTATTTCTCATATGGTGTGACAATCCACTTGAGGCAGTTGTCCTTCTTATTGCCGAAGACATCATATCCTTCGAGAATATCGTTCAAGGGCTTACGATGGGTATACAGGCATTTGGTATCAAGCTTTCCTGTTTGAATCAGATTAATCAACTCAGGAATACGGTTGGCATTGACAAGACCCATCGAAAACTTGATGTTCTTGATCCACAGCTCATTCATTCTCAACTCTTGTGGCTTTTCAAAAACACCGATCATAGAAACATTCCCACCAGGCCGTACAGCCTCAAGAGCCAGATCATAGGTTCCCTTGGCACCTACAGCTTCTATGGTTCTGTCAGCACCGCGGCCGTCGGTTAGCTCCTTGAGTTTCTCTACAACATCGACTTCAGCTGAATTCAAGGCCATATCTGCAATGCCGTTCTTGACAGCAAAATCAAGCCGATACTGGTTCATATCAACAGCAACAATTCTTGCTGGCCCCCACAGTTTTGCAGTCATCATGGCACACATGCCCACAGGGCCGCAACCCATTACTGCAACAGTATCACCAGGTTCGATTTCAGCATTTTCTGCACCGAAATAGCCAGTAGACAGAATGTCACCGACCAGCAGAACATCATCATCGGTCAGGCCTTCTGGAATAACGTGGCAACCCAAATTAGCATGTGGCACTCTTACATACTCTGCCTGGCAGCCATCGATCATATACCCAAAAATCCAGCTACCAGTTGTGCAGTGGGAATAGATCCCTCGCCGACAGTAGAAACACTCACCGCATTGGGTGACACAGGAAACAGCACACTGGTCTCCCACCTTGACATTCCTTACCGCAGGGCCTACCTCCACTATTTCCCCGCAGAACTCATGACCAAGGATCCTTGGTGGCTCTACCTCAGGCATCCCTCCGTGCCAGATGTGGATGTCGGTACCACAGATGGTTGAAGTGGTCACCTTAACGATCGCATCATCCGGCTCAATAATTTTCGGTACCGGCACATCATCCAAGCTAATCTTTTCAGGGCCATGGTACACTAATGCCTTCATTGTCATTTTTTTGCATCCTCCTTAAAGATATGTTTTATTGTCAAGGGCTTACCTGTTTACCTATAGAACCTATAGATAAGATAGATAAGATAACTATTTACCTATAGATAACTAAAAATAACTAGATAACCCCTTGAAACCGCAAGTCTCTTTATCCATATAGAATATAGAAACAAACCAGAATAAAACAAAGACCAACATTTTTATGCCTGACTCTTAATAAGATATTGAGCCTTGCAGTAAAAACATTGGTCTTTCATAGGAGCCACCCGAAGGTTTCTCCGTGAACTACCATATCATATTAAATTAGAATGAAAACTGTTAAACTTATTAAAACTAAACTGTTAAAACACGGTCAAAAACGATGGCATGCATCCAAAAGTCATGTTCAGCCTCAACTTCATAAGTTTGATGGATAGCTTTAGCCCCTAATTGATTTTCGAAAAAAGGTAAGTTGTCAACAATATGTTGCTGCACTACATGCATTCTAGATGCTCTAATTGCTTCCTTACCCCGCGGTGTCTTTACTATAAACTTCTCCGGTTCTGTTAAAAATCCTTCTCCTCTGATAATAAGCATATCATCTACGATTGTTATTTTAGTAGTTTCTACACTTTTGCCCAATGTCCTTTTAAAATACTGTTCCATATAAATCTTAAACTCATGCTGCATCCTTTTGCGTTCTTGTTCATTCAGCCTTTCAGCCTTTTCCCGGGGTTCTTTGTTCTCCACAATCACTTCACCGAACTGCCCGGGTCGCCCTATATCCATCACCCCCATAAGAATCATATAAAAGAAGTTTATTTTTATTTTATACTAAAATTTGTTTCCCAATCTCTTGCAAGCTCCGCGGTCAGCTGATAGATGCGCTTTGCCTGGTCTACATTCAGTGTGCCTGCACCGCAGGCGGGTGTAATAATGCTGTTGGTCATAAGAAGTTGCGGATCAACGCCTTTACCCACCAGTTTCTGCAGATACCTGTGAAACTGTGCTTTAAGAGATTTCAGGTCCTCTCTCTCGAGGGCATTTCCATCTGTGGGTACTACTCCCCAGGCAACAACGCCCCCTTTTTTCATAAAGTCATCTATGGAT
>JBASML010000364.1:0-3007 GCA_049656845.1 Syntrophaceticus sp. | reverse complement strand
ATAATATTGGTATCGATTACGGACTTGAATTTGCTAAAAAACTTGGAATTACCAGTTTCGATCCCCGGGATCGCAACCTGTCCCTTGCTTTAGGAGGGATTACCTATGGAATTACCCCTTTGGAAATGACGGGTGCATTTGGCGCAATCGCTAATCAGGGTGCTTATATTGAACCCCATGCAGTATTGAAGATTGTCGACCGCGACGGGAATGTCCTATATGAGGCTCATCCTCAAAAACGAGTTGCCATGTCTGAACAAACAGCTTATATCATGACAGACCTGCTTCAAACTGTTGTCAAAAGCGGTACCGGGACAAGAGCCCAGCTGAACCGCCCCGTTGCTGGTAAAACTGGGACAACCGAACATACAAAGGATATCTGGTTTGTGGGTTATACCCCTGAGTTTACAGGAGCAGTTTGGATGGGGTTTGACCAGGAAGAAACCCTTAAGGGTTCTGGGGCAGCAGGAGGAACATACCCAGCCATTGTCTGGAAAGCAGTAATGCAGAAAGCCACAGAGGGCCTCCCGGTGCGCAATTTTAATAAACCATCAGATATTGTAACAAAAGCCATCTGCATAAAATCAGGAAAACTGCCCAATGCCTTCTGTCCTGAGAACCACCTGCTCAAAGAGATATTTGTGGAGGGGTCACTGCCTAAGGGAGTCTGTGATCTCCATGTGCAGGCAGAGATCTGTGCCGACACCAAAATGCTGGCCAACCCCTACTGCCCCCATAAAATAAAAGCGGTTTTTCTTAAAGGAGATAAATCAGAGGGACAGTTGCCTGAAGAAATTTGCAACAAACATGGGCCAGGAGAGCAACAAGAAAACCAGGAAATCAGTGTAAAGGTCTGCACTGACCCACGCCATAATGGGGTCTTATACCTGGCAAATATTCCAGGTCTCTTGGAAACAGGTGGTTGTTCACCAGAATTTATCGAAGAGCGCAAATTTAAAGTTGGGGAAGCACCTAAAACACGCTGCCCACTACAGGATCACCAAGTAAAAAAGAAAACTTTGTTCGATGATGATAAAAACGGTGAAAACCAAAACGGAAACCAAAACGGAAACCAAAACGGAAAAGGGGAGAACTAAAAAAGAAATGCCAGCAGATACTTCAAAATGCTGCTGGCATTGATGATCCCCCGCCGGGAAAGCCCACCCTTTCCAATGGTTTCAGCCAAGACTTAAGAAACGAAACATCGTACTTGAGTTGGGCGTCAAATCTTAGGAACAAGGAACAGTGTTAGCTAACTTGCATCATTCAATCCCTCGATGAACCAGAATACTATAACTCCAGTCAGGGGATTACTTCAATTAAACTCTACAATAGTAACCCCTGTTCCCCCTTCATAATGATCTCCGCTGCGGTAAGAAGCCACAAAGGGATGTTTGTCCAGATACTGCCGCACAGCATCCCGCAAAACACCGGTTCCCTTACCATGAATTAATGAAACCCTATTCATACCCGCCAGGTAAGCTGCATCTAGATACTTATCCACCTCTCTCAAGCATTCCTCCACCCGCAGCCCCCGGAAATCGCACTCCGGGAGTACGGTTGTATTTTTGGCAATGGCATGATCTCTAGATCTAACAGACTGTACCTGTGTCTGTTTTTTCTTCTTACTGCGGCGCAGTTCCTTAAGGGGCAGGTTTAACTTTAATACCCCCACCTGGACCATGACTTCCCCATCTGCATTGGGATGTGTGAGAACACTCCCCTCCTGATTAAAACGAGGAATAACCACCGCCTCACCCGGTTCAACTTCCGTAGGAATTTCGCCTTCGGGTATCACTTCACAGGAGGCAATCTCTTCATCAATCTTGCCTGTTAGCTCCCCCAGCCTGCGCCTGATCTGCCGGGCCTGTTCCAGACCAGCCTGAGCATCCTGCTGCTTAATCTCCTCCCGCAAAGTGCGGATCAAATGCTCCGCCTCTCTGCTGGCGGTCCGCACCAGATCTCTGGCCTCCTCATGAGCTTTTTTGAGAATCTCATTCTGCTTATCCTGGAGTTTCTTTTCTTTTTGCTCCACCTGTTTTGTTACCTCTTCCATTTCACAGCGCAGCCTCTCTGCCTCTGCTCGGGCAGAAGATGCGGCAAACTGATCCTCCTTAAGGTGGCGAATGAGATCTGACAGTTCTCTTTGTTCAGGATTTAATAAGCTGCGTGCCCGCTCAATCACATCTGTATTAAGCCCCAGGCGTTCAGCAATTTCAAAAGCATTGCTCTCCCCAGGCACACCGATAGACAGCTTAAATGTAGGTTTGAGTGTTTTGTTGTCAAACTCTACAGAGGCGTTTTCCACACGCGGCCTTGTATGGGCAAAAACCTTTAGCTCACTAAAATGAGTGGTGATAATAGCCAATGCACCCTTTTGAAGCAAATTTTCCAGAATAGCCATGCCCAGTGCTGCACCCTGTTCTGGATCGGTCCCTGCACCTAGTTCATCGAGAATGACCAGGGATCCCCTCCCTGCACCCTGCAGGATACGCACGATATTGGTCATATGACCAGAGAAGGTGCTAAGGGACTGTTCAATACTCTGTTCATCCCCTATATCGGCAAAAACATTCTTCAAAAAGGGCAGTACAGTTCCTTCTGCAGCTGGTATATGTAGCCCTGCCTGAGCCATCAGGATCAGCAGTCCCACAGTTTTCAGGGCAACTGTTTTTCCACCGGTATTTGGCCCAGTGATCACCAGGCAGTCGAAATCCTGGCCGAGCTGGATATCAAGGGGAACCACATCTCCTTTCAGTAGAGGATGGCGGCCACCTTTGATCACCAAATGGCCCTCCTGGCTGAATCTTGGTGGGTTTGCCCGCAGTTCCCTGCTCAAATGCCCCTTTGCAAAGCTAAAATCCAGTTCTCCCAGCAGGTTTATATTCTCCTGGATTTCATCATGACAGGCTGCTGTGAGAGCAGACAGCTCCTCTAAAACTCTAAGCTCTTCGTGATGCACCGCAGAACGTCCAACAGCAAGTGCATTGCCTAGCCTGACCAAGGG
>JBASML010000363.1:0-4953 GCA_049656845.1 Syntrophaceticus sp. | reverse complement strand
ATTTGATAGAATTCGATATATTACGACTGGTAAGTTTACCCTTGAATAATAAACGATGCCTGGCCAACAATTGCGTTTCGACCAGGCACTAAAAGCTATCCGCTTGTTACAAACACCAACAGCTAAGGCAAACATGAAGTTCTTTTTAATTTAGCGGTATAACCCCTTAACTTTATTTCCCTTGCACAACTGATATGCTATCTTTTTTCTCTCTCCTTAAAATCCTCAACAACCTTTTGAATAAAACTAGCTGTCTTGTGATCACGCAAGCTGTAAAATACCCTTTTCCCCTCTTTGCGATACTTAGCCAAACCAATATCCCTTAAAAAACGGAGGTGGTGAGAAACCGTCTGAACAGTAGAACCCAAAATACTGGCTACATCACAAACACAAAGCTCATCCTGGGCAAGGGCATGAATTACCTTTAGCCTATTATCATCAGCCAAGGCCTTAAAAAATGCAGCCAGCCCTTCAGTAGCCTCAACCTCTTTTTTTATCCTCTCTACTTTTTCCTCATCATATGTAAAAACTTCACAAATCCCGGCTTCCCTATCTACATCTAGCTTTTTCCCGCTCACAAAACCACCTCGCTGTTCACCTCATATTTAGATACCAATAAAACAGCCCGGGGCATAAAAAACCAAGTTCTAACTACCCGGGACTGTAACAATTGTTATCTAGAACATCATCGGTTATGGTCTGCCACGAGAGCTCCAAATGGGGTCAGCTACCTCTTTCCAAGCAGCAGCACGCTGGTCTAGGACATTAGCAAGCTCACCACTCAGCACCGTTTCAGCCCCCTCATGTGTGGGATAAGCACCGGTCTGCTTAACAATCTGCCGTAGGGCATCTGGTTCATCAATAATCGGACAGGGGCGCAGCATATTCTCCGAAAAAGGCTGTGCCTTCTGGTATGCAGTAAACAGTGGATTCTGTAAGACTTCTTTTAAGCTCTTATCTCGAATATTATCGACAGCAAAATGTACAAAAGCACAAGGCTCTACATCACCACGGGCATTAATATGGAAGAAACACTTTCCCCCTGCTATGCAGCCTTCAGTATAGACACCATCATTCCAAAAGTCGATAATAGGCAAGGGTTTGTTAATCCTGAGATAAGCACTCCTCTCAGCCAAATAAGCCCGCTGCTCCGGCAGAAGCATTAGATCAGGATTTGGCTGACGCCCTATAGGTACATAATGAAATGCCCACATATATTTTACCCCTTGTTCAATAAGAAAATCGATAAACTGATCACTGGTAAGCACATTCAAATTATCCTTGGTAACTGTCACAGATGTTCCAAAAAAGAGGCCTCGTTCTCGCAGGCGTTCCATGGCAGCAATGATCTTTTTAAAAGTACCCTTACCTCGGCGGGCATCGGTCTCTTCTTCCCAGCCTTCCAGACTGATGGCAGGAGAAATGTTGGCAAGATCTTTTATTCTATCTGCCACTTCTTCATTGATTTTAGTTCCATTGGTATATATCATAAAAGCCATATCGTTGTGCTTTTCTGCAATATCAAGAAGATATGGATAAACAAAAGGCTCTCCACCTGAAACAACAACAGCATAGATTCCCAACTCTTTGGCCTCTGTTAGGATGCGGTCAAAGAGTTCAGGTTCCAGTTGGTCGTGTTTAGTGTACTCACCTGCCCAGCATCCTGTACACTTCAGGTTGCATGCGCTGGTGGGATCGATCAAAAAAGTGTACGGAACATGAATTTGTTCTTCTTCCTGGACCTGCTGGCGACGTTCTGACGAAAGCATCAGACTGTTGATCACAAAGTTGGTAACGAACTTATTGCGTACATCTCTGTCGATATCAGTAAAGAGACTGTTCATATATGTTCTTATTGCATCGTTCTCTTCATAAAAGTTGCGTATATTAGAGATAAATTGGCGATGTAATTGTACAGGGGTCATTTTTTCAAATATTTTTGTCAGACGAGGTATATTCTTCTCGGGATTTCCCTCCAGGTAGTTCATTGTCTGGGTAAGTACTTTTTCTTCTACATAACGCTTAGCAAAACCAAAGTTTATTATTTTTGCTTTCTCCTCGCTCACGCTTATCGCCTCCCTAAAAGTTTAGGATGTTCGGCCCGTGATTGTCAGGGATCTCCCTGGCAAGGTCGAACTCACCCGTTCTACCCGGCAGAAAAATCATCCCTCCTTCTTTGGTTACCGGAAACTTACTATATTCCAACATTAAAACGTTTGCTTTAATATTATGATATACTGCAAATTTTGTATCGTCAAGAAGTTTTTTGTACCTGTAGGAAGATATTTTCAATAATATTACTATTCCCTGACAGGCTTTTTTTTGCGCAATAACCGACATCTCACTTCTCTATTATGCAAGGCTTGTTTTATTATGCACACAAGGTTATATGGCAATAACAGGCAGAATATAATGTAAATGGTTGAAAGCATTTTTTGTATTGACAATTGAGAACAGTTATCATAGTATTAGAACAACAAGAGACCAGCATAAAACGCAGCATATTTCCATCTATATATTATTGATTTACCACTATATATCATTGGATTAGAAGTTAGTGATTTTTATTTAGAGTTAACAATCTTATTTCGCATATTGGGGATTTTTAGTCACTAACACTTGATAATGATTATCATTATCATACTACTCCATCCCCCTTGGAAAATAAATATTGGAAACTAGAAGTTCCCAAGAATCTGCATTATACTGGCTCCTTAACATTCAGCTTAGGTCACTGTACTTTTTTCACCATCTGCTGGTAGCAGGCACCTAAAGTAGGTAGCCTATCATAAATTCCATAAAAAGTGATCGTTACCAAAGGTTCTTTGGGGTAAGGTAAAGTCGGGTACTAGTTTTAATATTTTAATAACTGGAGGATAATCGATATCGATGGGGAAAAAACAAACAGGGAAAAAGATATTTACCGGGTTTCTTGATAAACGTGATCAACGAGAAAAAAGCGATAAAAATAAGCCATCCAAATCAATGTTTAGACACCAAAAAAGGAAACTGGTTCTGGTAGGAACTCCCAATGTAGGGAAAAGCGTTATTTTCAATCTCTTAACTGGAACCTATGTTACCGTATCCAACTATCCAGGGACCACTGTAGAGGTCACCCGGGGTACAGCCAAATATAACCAGCATATCTATGAGGTTATCGACACCCCAGGTATGTACTCCCTCTTTCCTATTACTGAAGAGGAACGTGTAACCAGAACCCTCCTGCTGCAGGAGAAACCAGATATAGTGGTACATGTGGCAGATGCAAAAAACCTTGAAAGAATGCTTCCCCTCACCTTGCAGCTGCTGGAGGCAGGCCTACCCTTGATACTTGCTGTCAATATGATGGATGAAGCAGAAACAATTGGCCGCAGCATCGACATAGACAAACTGTCCGCAATCCTGGGGATCCCTGTTGTAGGAACTGCAGCAGCACTGAACCGCGGCATTGATCAATTAAAGAAAGCAGTGGTCGAATATGTCAAAAAGCGTGTCGCCTGATCAGAGCTTTACCATTCAGTATGATGAAACCATTGAAAAGGCACTGGAAAGCATAGAAAAACTCCTCAAAGCCAAGTATACATTCTCCAAACGCATGATTGCCCTGCTTTTGCTCCAGGAGGATGAAGAGATCACTAAAATGGCCAAACTGAGAGAAACTAATTTTCCGCGCATCTTTGCCGTCATCCAGGAGACGCGAGCCAAATACAAGGATCCAATGCGTTATGTGATCACACTGCAGTGTTATCAACAGGCCCAAGAAGTTCTTTCTGAGGTCATAACAGACCACAAACACAAAACACATCTCCAATCAATGCTTGATCGCATTACAATCCAACCCTTAACCGGGATTCCCATCCTGTTGATCGTTCTCTACTTTGGTTTGTACAAGTTTGTAGGGCAATTCGGTGCGGGTACATTAGTTGACCTTATCGAAGGTAAGCTTTTTGAGACGCATATCAATCCCTGGGTCAACCAAGTTGTAGAAAACTTAATACCCTGGCATTCCCTGCAGACACTGCTCGCTTTCGACTACGGAATTATCACTTTAGGCTTGCGTTACGCTGTAGCCATCATCCTGCCTATCGTAGGTACCTTTTTTTTAGCTTTCTCTCTTCTGGAGGATTCCGGTTATCTCCCGCGACTGGCCCTCCTGGTGGACCGGCTTTTTAAAAAGATCGGCCTTAATGGAAGAGCGGTAATCCCAATGACCCTCGGATTCGGGTGTGACACCATGGCCACCCTGGTCAGCAGGACACTGGAAACAAAAAGGGAAAGGGTAATTGCCACCCTGCTTCTGGCTTTGGCTATCCCTTGTTCTGCGCAACTAGGAGTTATTTTGGGGCTTCTCTCCGCGAAACCCCTTGCTCTTGCGGTTTGGGCAGGGTTTGTAGCTCTGGTATTCCTGCTGGTAGGCTACCTGGCAGCAAAGGTGCTGCCAGGTGAACAGCCTGCTTTTTATATGGAGCTTCCCCCTTTGAGACTGCCTAAAATCTCCAACATCTTGGAAAAGACATTATCCCGTATGCAGTGGTATTTTATAGAAATAATACCATTCTTCATCTTAGCCAGTATTCTCATCTGGGCTGGAAAAATAACCGGCATCTTTGATGCCTTTATTCACATATCTACCCCCCTGATGACAGCGTTGGGGCTACCCCCTCAGACTGCTGAGATTTTTCTCTTCGGCTTTTTCCGGCGTGACTACGGGGCAGCAGGGCTTTATGATTTGCAAAAAGTAGGGATCCTCTCAGGGGCACAGATAGTTGTGGCCGCAGTAACCTTGACACTTTTCGTTCCCTGCATTGCCCAGTTCGCCATTATGATTAAGGAAAGAGGCTGGAAAACCGCACTGGCTATTGCTGGCTTTATTTTTCCCTTCGCCTTTTTCTGCGGTTATATTCTCAATTTGATCTTTGTACTGTTGGGGGTGGCTTTTTAGCGGTTGGTGGT
>JBASML010000362.1:0-2890 GCA_049656845.1 Syntrophaceticus sp. | reverse complement strand
GAGATGACGCAGCCGATCTGGCGCCGCTCCTGCAGCTGTATAAAACCCAGGTGCGTGCACTAGCCTCACATCTTCAGGTGCCAGAAACAATCATCAGCCTGCCTCCCAGCCCAGATCTGATTGCCGGGATAACAGACGAAACAGCATTAGGAATTACGTACGCTGAGCTTGATCAGATCCTGGCTGGTTTAGAACACGGAGTAAACTACCAGGAAATAGCAGCGGCAGTAGGAACTACTACGTCAGTTGTGGACAGTATTACCCGCCATATAAGGGCCATCGCGGGGACGGTTCTGGTGATGGGTCCAGGTACAAGCAGGCAATCAGGGGGGCAATCAGAGGAACAGTAACAGCTCCTCGAACGCACAGTGCTGGCGCATCAGCTGCAAACTGGTGCTGCATATGGTGTTTGAGCAACTGCGCCAAAATTTTTATTGCACAGAGTGCCCGCCTGCGCTGGTTCTTTGCAGAGCAGGAATGCGATAGAAGGCCGGCAGACACCTCAGCAATATGCTAACATTAAGAAGAAAACATCGGAACTGCGAAAGGGGTTGGCCGTTGTGCTGATTACTGAAAAAGAATGCCGCAGCGCTTTGAACCGCTGTGGTATCCCGGGAATCGATTACTGCCTTAACCCATATACGGGGTGTAGCCATGGATGCCTTTACTGCTACGCCAGTTTTATGAAGAGATTTTGTCGAATCTCTGAGGAATGGGGCTCTTTTGTGCAGGTTAAGGTGAATTTCGCCGAACGCCTAAAAGCAGCTTTAAAAAAAAGCAAACACGGCTGTGTCACACTTTCCAGTGTTACCGACCCCTACCAACCCCTGGAAAGGAAGTACAGGCTGACACGCTCCTGTTTAGAATTGCTCGCGGACACCGATTTGGCTGTTAATATTCTCACCAAATCAGACCTGGTGCTACGGGACCTGGATATACTAAAAAAACTCCCACAAGCGAAAGTAGGGTTAACAATTACCACCTTAGACCCACACACAGCAAAAATACTTGAGCCAGGTGCACCCTTGCCTGAGAATCGTTTACATGCACTCGAACGCCTTACCGCAGCAGGAATTAAAACATGGATTTTTATCTCCCCAGTAGTGCCAGGCCTTGGTGATACCAAGGAAAACTTGACCGTCATTCTGAAAAATGCCGCAGCAATCGGCGTCCAGGAGGTACACTACGATCCCCTGAATTTTTACCCGGCAGCTGTATCCAACCTGAGAGCAGTAATCCAAAAACACTGGCCGGAACAGCGCCTTATTTTCGAAACAGCCTGCCAAGACCCCTATTATTATAAAGAGCAGCTACGCAGCATAGCAGAAGAGATCTGGTGACAGTCACCCTTATACCAAAAGGGTTGAAAAATTAACGCATATCTCTCTCCAAGTCAAAAATGATCTTTTCCAGATACCATTCCTCTGTCTTTCCTGGTGTTTTCATTTTGAGTTTGTTAAGCTGCCACTGCAGCGATTCATCTGCGATTTGTGGACTTTGATGTGTTAACTGCATGTATCGCCTTTTCAACCTGGCAATTCTACTGTATTTCAAATAAAATATTATCCCTACTAGCAAAACAACCCCAAGTATAATAATTAACCATTTTTGCATAACACAGTTTACCCCCTATAATGCTGGCTTACAAGACATTTTTGTCTTTTAATGCGATGAAGTTCGTATATATTAGGATTATTTTCGTTTTATTAAAATAGTTGCCGCGGGTGACCGTTGTCGCCTCATTAATCGTATCCAAAAGCCACTGTCCACACTTCAGACAGTATTTTATTTCTGTGGGATTGACTGTTTTGCAAATCGGACAGCGGTATCCGATGATCCGTGGCATTTACTTTACCCCCATCTTCACCGCGCTCACACTATATAACTACATTTAAACCATGGAAATCTAAAACCCCACCAGATAAGACTAATTATTAATCCATTGATAGCAATAAATGCTATTAATGTTATTTGCTATCACAAATTCGTCACAAAACAAGGAAATCCTTCTTAAAAGTTGCTTAACAGCGGGCGGTAACTGCTGGTAGCGATAGGAGCATGTCTACCTCAAATTCATGCTCGTGTTTATGTATCATTACTTCCCTGCCCCCACCAATAATGGAATGGTATAATAACAAGAGGCGGTGATAGCATGTACAAAAGAATAGCTATCTTAGGGGAAGATAGGGTTTTTATTGCGGACAGTGAGTTGGGTGTTTTCCAGGAGATGAAAAAATTGTCTTTTGTCCCCGAAACGATGAGTATAGAAGAATACATTGATATACTCGTCAAAACAGCCTGGAAATTCTACAACACCCGCATCCATGTGCAGGGTAATACCCTGGAGGAAAAGGCCAAAAGTGCATATACTCAGTTTAGAGATAATGGATTTTTGGTAGATATCGGAAAAGAGCAAGCCCTGGAAATACTGGGTCTCACCCAGGCTGACGCTGATAAACTTGATATCGCTGGGGTAAGATCGACTGATGAATAGCCATACAAGCATATACATATCAGGGGCCAGGCTTGCTTTATTGCTTTAAATTTCTAGCCTGGCTTTATCTGATTGGGGTCTATAACTTAGCCTGCGTTGGCTGGATGCCATTAATTTTATTGCGTTCTAAAAAGAGCTGAGCTATATCCAGGCCTGCGTTGAAGAAAATAAAGTTCATGCTGCTTGAGCTTGGGATGCACTGGCAGTATCCAAAGAAGCCAAAGCTAATAAGATGTTTATCAATGGGTTAATGTCGACTGAGGATGAAGGCCAATATCTTGTAACAAAATGGCAGGGGCGCCAGAACACAAAGAAGAATACAAGAAGAACACAAGGGGACTGTCCCTCTGGAAGAACACAAGGGGACTGTCCCGCTGTGTTGCACAAGAGCTGAGC
>JBASML010000361.1:0-3841 GCA_049656845.1 Syntrophaceticus sp. | reverse complement strand
ATGCTGGCTCCCAATCTCTATCACTTATTAAGAGATTTACGGCGCTTGTGGGGGAAACCAGTACGAATTTTCGAGATTGGCCCCTGTTTTCGCAAGGAGTCACAGGGAGCCTATCATTTAAATGAGTTTACCATGTTGAACCTTGTGGAGCTTGATGACCTAGAGGGTAAGCAGGAAGAGAGGTTAAGAGATCTTGCTGCAATAACCATGGATGCGGTGGGGATCAAGAATTACAGGTTAGAGAAAGATAAGTGCCATGTCTATGGCAACACCATAGATGTACTATCCGGTGACCTGGAACTTGGATCAGGTGCCTACGGGCCTCACAAATTGGACCACCCCTGGGGAATCGTTGACCCATGGGTTGGAATCGGTTTCGGGCTTGAGCGGTTGGTTGTCACCGTAAAAGGGCACAAAAACATTCGCCGGGCGGGACGCAGCCTATCTTATTTGGATGGAGCGAGATTGAATATTTAAGATTGAATATTTAAACGAAAGAGGGAATTGCCCGATGACTCGCCTGGTTAAAAAAGATATAGAGGGAATCCAAAGGGAATTGGAGCTATATGATGCTGAGTTAATAGAGAAAACTGGTTTATCTTTAAGGCAGGTGGCCTGTGCAGCAGCGGGTATTCCCGAAAAGGCTGTCATAGAAAGAGCATCTGCCAACAAAGCAGCTGTTATTCCGATCACTGTAGGTGAGGGAATTATTCCGTCTTTCACTACCGCTGTTCAGAGCATTATTCAGTACCTTGGTTTTCAAGCAGTGGTTACTACTGCAACAGATGTAGCTGGGATAGCAGAAGGTATATCTTACGGTGCAAATCTCCTGTTTATGGCTGATGACCTGCAATTTATTGCTTTGAATATCCTTACAGGTACAGTGGTTGATAACGGTGAAACAACAGGGAAAGGATTTGCAGCGGCACTGAATGGTATGGCCCATGGCCTTAAAGAAAAGAAAGTGCTGGTCCTTGGGGCAGGCCCTGTAGGGATTAGCGCTGTGGGCTTTTTAATGAAATTGGGAGCGAAAGCCGCTGTTTTTGATATAGATGAGACCAAAATGGAGAAATTTAAGGATGATACTGGTGTCAAGGTAGAGACAGATCTTAAAAGAGCTCTGGCCTCATACCGCTTTATTATAGATGCAACTCCTCAGGGAGGTTTTATCCAATTGGATGATGTACATCCTGATACAAAAATAGCCTGCCCCGGTATGCCCTTGGGGTTGGCACCTGCAGCCTATCCCACTCTAAAAGGTGGGCTGATTCACGACCCACTACAGATAGGTGTAGCAGTTATGTTAATCATGGCTTTACTATAGATGCGCGTTAAATACGCGGGGGGTGGATCGGCAGGATCACATAGACTCTAAATCTATGCAGCCGGGTTGGACTCCCGGACTCCCCGCCAAAATAATATTATACAAGTCATTTCTACAATCTGCAGCAATATAACAAAAACCATAACTCTCTATACTGGAATATTTCAACTTTTTATCCGCTAATGATTGCCTTCATATTCATCCTAGACGTTTAATAGATAACATATTTGACGCTAGGGTTTTCTATTCTCTCAAGAACATTCCTGTCAAAGAAAACAACCGTACTTGTAGTTATTTTAACAGTACAGGGAGGGGTGAAACACTCATACCGGTTGTTTTACTTCATAAAACATTGAACTGGGTTAGTGAATAATACGGGGGGAATGAGAAAGTTGGAATTGGATAAGGAGAGCCTGCAACAAATACTTGATGCATCTTTCGATGAAATTTTTGTAATAGACGGCAAAGGAGTTGTTATTTACGTAAATAAAGCAGTCGAGCGGCATTATGGTTTAAAAGTGTCTGATTTTATAGGAAAATCATCTTATGAACTGGCAGCTAAGGGGTACTGGTTTCCATCTGTTACTCCACAGATTTTAAGGGATAAAAAGAGGGTAAGTTTAATTCAGGAAACTTTAATTGGTGTAAAACTCCTAGTAACGGCTACTCCAGTCCTCAATGAAAAGGGCGATGTGTCCATGATCGTTATGAATTCGCGGGATGTAACAGAAATAGAAAAACTAAGAAAGGAAATAGATGAAATATCCAACTTAGCAAGGAAATATAAAACAGAAGCTGAAATATTCCGCGATAGAGAGCTTGATACGAGCAACTTTATTATCAGCAGTCAGCAGATGAAAGCTGTTTTTGAAATGGCTAAGCAAGTGGCTGCTGTTGATTCAAATGTACTGGTCTTGGGTGAATCTGGTACCGGGAAGAGCTTATTGGCTAAATTTATTCATAAAATGAGCAATAGATGCAAAGGCCCTTTTATTACTCTTAACTGTGCATCTATCCCTGAACAGTTATTTGAGTCAGAACTGTTTGGTTACAATCCAGGTGCTTTTACTGGAGCAAATAAATCAGGAAAACCGGGGCTGATTGAGCTAGCAGATACGGGAACCCTTTTCCTTGATGAAATTGCTGAAATCCCTGTCAGGCTTCAGGCTAAGCTCTTAGAAGTGATAGAAGAGCGTAAGTTTTTCAAAATAGGGGGTAAAGAAACCAAAAACCTCGATGTAAGAATTCTGGCTGCAACAAACCGTGATCTTAAATCACTAGTAAAAAAAGGATTATTTAGGGATGACCTATATTATAGGCTTAATGTGCTAGAGATTACAATTCCACCGCTTAAGGAAAGAGTAGATGATATTTTGCCGTTGATTAGTTATTATGTTCAAAAATATAATAAAAAATATGGCCGCAAGCATCGTTTTTCCAGAGAATCATTAGATATATTACTTTCTTATTCTTGGCCTGGGAACGTAAGAGAGCTTTCTCATGTTATTGAAAGGCTGGTTGTCATTGTTCCTGAAGATGAAATTAAACCTCATCATCTTTCACACCTTTCGGGAAACAGATGTGACTCAAATACACAAAATAATAAATATGATGAAAGCAAAAGCACCTCACAGCCTCAATTTATGCCTCTTGAAGATGCCCTAAAACGTGTCGAAAAAGAACTTGTAGTAAATGCTCATAACCAACTGAAAAGTTCTTATAAGGTTGCAGAAGTGTTAGAAATAAGTCAAAGCAAGGCATATCGTTTGATACGCAAACACTGCGAAGATGCAGCTACTTGACCAAATATAACTAATGTGAGCCACTTCTGTTAAACCAAGCTAAGAATAATTTCTAAAAACATCTTTAGTTAAAATTCACTCATAGCGAGAGGCCTCACCAAAATGTGGACTAAACTGGACTGGAGTAACCTTATATTATAGTACTAACGAAGTGTAACCAATAGTCTACCAGCTCAGTTGATGTTTCCTAATCCAGTTGTCGGTCCACTAAATATAATATAACCGTAATTTATGGTTAATTTATTGGTTGATCCTAGATCTAATTGAATCGAAAAGCGAGGCAGCAGGTTTCTCGCTATGAGTGTGATAAGTTCTCAATTTTTGCTGCTGATCAATCATCTAACCTGAGTCATGTTTCGCAAAAATTTAGCCCACGAAGTTTATACATAAGTCTCTGGCGGATATCGCATCTTCACCGTATCCGTCTGCACCTATTTCTTCTGCAAACTGGCGAGATACCGGTGCCCCTCCAACTATTATTTTGACTGTATCCCTGATTCCTTCTTCAACAAAAGCGTCAATGGTATCCTTCATAGCAGGCATGGTGGTTGTTAAGAGAGCGGACATACCTACAATCTGTGGGTGGTTCTCTTTTACAGCATCTATAAACTGCTCTGGTGAATTGTCTACACCCAAATCGATGACCTTGAATCCGGCACTTTCAAGGATCATGCACACTAAATTTTTGCCGATATCATGTAGGTCACCTTTGACC
>JBASML010000360.1:0-2236 GCA_049656845.1 Syntrophaceticus sp. | reverse complement strand
TTCCCATACCGCCCTTTAGTTCAACATCTGCTACATTAATCCCGCCTACCAGGTCTAATACCTCTGTATGATGTGATCCCTTGGGATCAGTCTGTAAGCCCTTTGCACCCTCAGCGTAGTAAACCCTGACACGTTCACTCTCTTCTATTTTCTTGGATTTTTCCTGTATATCACTGACAGTATCTTTACAGTACTTAGCCATTTTCTTAGCGGCCTCTTTCTCACCTAAGAGATCACCCAAGAATTCATATGTCTTGTCCAGCTTAGTCAGATTCCAATCTGCCAGGACAACGGGGATACCTAACTGTTCTTGGATCTGATCAGCCTGTTTCGCTGCAGCCTCATCTATACTTCCCATGGATATTACTACATCTGGTTTAACCTTTAAAATTTCCTCTATATTACCGGTATTCTTAGCATACCAACCACCTACAACCGGCAGTTCCTGATTTTTTTCTTTAATAAACCGTTTTTCCCCCTCGCGGAGTTCGGTATTCCAGCCCACCATTTTATCTGGACAAAGGGTGTAAAGAATGATGCCGCCAGGAGGACCGGAACTCAAGACCCTCTCAATCTTAGACGGGACAGTAACAGTTCTCCCGCCCATATCGGTGACTGTCTTTTCAGTTGGTGTTACATCTGCCTGCTCATCTGCAGCACATCCAACAAGTGCTGCTGTAGCCAGGATAAGCACCAGGGACAGTGCAAGCAGTCGTCCCCACTTTCTGTTTCTCAACAATTTTAACCCTCCCCTGTATACTATGAGCAGCGACCGATTTAGAGGATCATCTCCAGTTGACTACTTAACATCACACCGCTGCTCTATTTTTGGTCGTAAACAGTTAGCCATAACAGGCTGCACTCTTTACATTAGTAAAGCCTTCTTCAGCAGCTCGCTTTGTTACCGGGATACACACCCGTGCTTGTTGCCCGTTACCAATATTTGCTGTGATAATCTTTACATCCACCCCATATAGTTTTTTCAGATTCTCTTCGGTAACAGTCTCTTCTGGACTGCCTAAGCCAAAAACCACCCCCTTATTAAGAAGCATCACCTTGGAAGCACAGCTGAAAGCATGGTTGGGGAAGTGAGAGGACATAAGCACACCTATGTTTAGATTGGCCAGATACTCAATGTGTTTGAGTACCAACATCTGGTTGCCAAAATCCAAGCTTGATGTGGGTTCATCCATCACCAGAATGCGAGGCTGCTGGGCGAGTGCCCGTGCAATCAGCACCAGCTGTCTCTCCCCACCACTGATCTCTGTATAAACCTTGTCTTTAAGGTAAGAGATGCCCAGTTTTTCAATGGCCTCTAGAGCAATCCTTTTATCATCCTCAGTGGGAGTAGCAAAGGTCCCCAGATGAGCGGTGCGGCCCATCAAGACCATATCTACCACATCAAAAGGAAAAGTGGGGGCATGGGCCTGTGGTACATAGCCGATCACCTGGGCGATCTTTCTCCTGGGCCAGGTGCAGGTGTCAACCTCATCCAACAGAATCTCCCCACTTTGAAGCCTAAGAAGCCCCAGGATTGTTTTAAATAGTGTCGTTTTTCCGGAGCCATTAGGGCCCAACAGGCACAACACCTCACCCTCACTCACAGAAAATGTAGCGTCCTTCACCACCGGCTTCCCGTCGTAACCGCAGGTGGCGTTTCTCATCTCCATCCTCAACTCCCTCCCCTCCTACTGCGCATCAATACAATAATAAAGAACGGAGCACCGATTATTGAAGTCAAGATCCCTAAGGGAATCTCCACTGAAGCCATCAGCCGTGCCAGGTCATCCACAAAGAGCAAATAGGAACTCCCCATCAATATGGATGCCGGCAGCAAAATACAGTAGTTTGGCCCCACAGCCATTCGTGCCAGGTGCGGTACCACCAACCCCACCCAGCCGATAAGGCCGCTAATGGAAACAGAGGCTGATGTCATTAGAGTGGAACAAACAATTACCATCAGCCTCAGCTTCTTGGTATCTAAACCTAATGCTGTGGCCTCCTCCTCACCCAAAGAGAGAACATTCAAGCGCCAGCGCATCAGGTAAAGGGGAATAACCCCGATCAGAATGGGAATTACAGCTGCCAGAACATCCTTGTTATCTATGGATGCCAGACTCCCCATCAGCCAATAGGTGATCGCCGGAAGCTTGTCATATGGATCAGCCATATATTTTAGCAAGGAAGTTCCAGATGAAAAAAGTGTTCCGATCAGGATCCCCGAAAGCACTAGAGC
>JBASML010000359.1:0-2498 GCA_049656845.1 Syntrophaceticus sp. | reverse complement strand
CCCAAGGGCATGATCTCATATTCCTGGAGCACTCGCAGTAGCCGAGTCTGGAGCTTATCAGACATTTCACTGATCTCATCGAGGAAGATGGTGCCCCCATTGGCCATTTCAAAAAGGCCCTTTTTGCCTCCCTTTTTTGCTCCGGTAAAAGCGCCTTCAGCATATCCAAACAGTTCGCTTTCCAGAAGGTTTTCTGGAACTGCTGCACAGTTGACTGCAATAAAGGGGCCGTCTTTGCGGGGACTGACATTATGGATGGCATGGGCAAAGAATTCTTTACCTACGCCGGTTTCCCCATAGATGAGGACAGTTGCATCAACCATTCCAAAGCGACGTGCCTTTTCAATGGTTTTCTTTATTTTAGCGCCTTCTCCGAGAATGTCGTCAAAGGTGTACTTAGCCACATGTCCGCGGCTGCGCATTTTTCTTTTGTTGCTAACTGCAGTTCACCTCTTTTAATGTAGGCTAGATTAAGGCACAGGAACAGAACAATTAGAGCTGTTCCCATTGTTTATAATAACATTTCGACCAGTGCCAGACCGGTTTGAGTTTCTCAATGGTGACATTGTGTTTGTAATATTAGCAGGTTAATTAGGAGTGCTGATGAGGGTTCTTCGAGAATTGCTGTACCTGTGGGCAAGGCCAGTTTCTTTAAAATTCCATGGTAACTCACCTTTAAGAAGTAGCTGGCTCCAGAAACAGTAGAAATGAGTGTTTACATTTATTAATAGATGCCCATGCTGTCTAGCAGCATCACAGATAATGAAAACAAAAGGCCGTAGTTGGGAATGTTGGGGGGTGACAGAGAACCGTCCCCTGTCACCGCTGGGCATATTTACAAAAATCAAGTCAGATCCCGAGGGTAGCCGGCAAACAACTCTCGGGCCTCTTCCAGGCTGGTATCTGGTGCTGGTATAATCAGGTCCGATTCTACCAATTCCTCATCTGGGACCTTGACACCTTTCATTTTTACAAAGTTAACAACATTCTGTAAGCTTGCAGTGAATTGGTTTTCATCCCCTGCCTCCACAGCATCAAGAAGATAATTGTCCATAGAATCTAATTCTGCCAGGGCATCTCCCTTTACTGTGTACTGTCCCTGTGTGAGTATCCTAATAATCATCACTCATTCACCTCTTTTTTTAGTCGGGCGAGTTCATCTTCAATGCGTCCTTCTGCCTGCATTTTTTTGAGTTCTGTTTCTACACTGTTCTTATCTTCCAGGGAATCGTCTAGAATGCCTGCAGAGATCAACTCATCGATGGCTGACGCCCGGGCCTGCATTTCACCGGTTTTGCGTTCTGCCCGTTCAATGGCCATGCCGACATCGGCCATTTCCTCAGAGAGGCCCGTCATCGCTTCACCGATCTTCACCTGGGCCTCAGATGCGGAATACTGTGCCTTGATAACCTCTTTTTTTGTGCGGAAAGCCTCTACTTTAGCCCGCAGGCGATTTTCTACCTGTGTTAGTTTTTCTTGTTCCTGATTCAAGCCGCTTACCTGCTCTTCCAGATCCTGAATCTGCTGTTCCAGTTGCAACTTGCGTTCTAAAGCTACCCTGGCAAGATCCTCACGCCCCTGCCGCAGAGCATCCTTGGCCTGGTCATCGATTTTTGCCAGATCACTGCGTAGTTTAACTGTCTGCAGTTCCAGCCTCTTTTTTGCAGTTACTACATTTGTGATGTTGCGCCTTACATTTTGCAGGAGTTCCAGCTGTTTTTCGTAAGAGTAGTCTAAGGTTTCCTGTGGGTTCTCCATTTGGTCGACTATTTTGTTGATTTTTGATTTAAAAACCGTAGAAATACGTGCCAATAGTCCCATAATTGATCTCCTTTCATTCAATAACATAAGTTTTACTGGGCTTAGGCTTGTTCATTGCTTTATTGTCTCTATTGTTATTGTCTCTATTGTTGCCCGTGTTAACTACATCATACCTGAAGGCTTGGGCATCTCATATGCAAGTCCTTTTTCAACGACCAACCATTACTAATCACACCGGGCATCCCCGGATGGGGTACCATAACGAGAAGTCTTTCTCCCAGGGCAGCTCTTTTTCCAGCATAGTAAAGAGGTGATGTTCTTCATGGTTGTCGCGTTTCTCACCTTCTTTAACAATAGGGATGTAAGGATAAAATGTGCCGCGTTTATAATTGTAAATCAGGAAAAGAGGTGATTCTAAGTTTTTTTGCTGTTCAAAGCGGAAGACAGCGGCCAAAAGCTGTGTGTCATACCCGCTTTCCTTGAGGGTTTGTGCAGCCATGTGTACCAGCCCTATAAGATCTTCAAAGTCTGAATCGGTAAACAGCAGCCAGCGGTAGTGGTATTCATCATCTTGGATCATCATTTTTGTTTTAGTTTCTTTAATGGAAAGTTGTAATAGATCACGCAGTTCCTCAGCAGCCGTTTGAAAATAGACGCTGGTAGCTGGCTTGAGTGCCAGCCCACACCTGCCAGCTGATTCCCAGCCAAGTTCAGAGAAGGAAACTAGAGCTGTGGAC
>JBASML010000358.1:0-5591 GCA_049656845.1 Syntrophaceticus sp. | reverse complement strand
GCACTTGGGGCCTGCGCAGCCGCGCTTGGGCTGGACGCAGATTACCGCATTTCCGTACTGTACTCCGGTGACCAGGATCTTGCCTTCGTAGACCATGGCTGCGGGTACTCCGTTTAGTTCTTCTCCTGGAGGGTTACCCCATGCATCAGAGATACGTTTTCTGATATGGGGGGAAAGGGTGTCAAACCATTCGCAGTATTCTTCTACCGGGACAAGCTTTAATGCTCCACCTTTGCTGACGATTTCATCTGTGGTGGTCCAGCGGAATTCGGAGATGGCTTTGTGGTCCATGATGTTGTCGATCAGTTCTTTGCCATCTGCGGGAATATCTACTGTATAGCCTTCTTTTTGCATCTGCTGCAGGATCCTGGCTACACTTTCCAGGGTATCCAGCTTGGCACCGCCCCCCACGGAGGCTTCTACAGATGCACAGGGGTTGTTGTGCAGGATGAAGGCTGCTTTGCGCTCTGTTACTGGCTTTTCGGCCAGGCGGATCCAGTTGGCTACTCTGTCTACCAGATGCTGGCAGCGCTCTGGTTGGGGATATCTGAATTCCAGATCCCCGTCTCGACCTACTCCTCCGATATAGAGGGGTTCGATGACTCCTTCAAACTCGGGCATGGAGATCGACCAGGAGATTTCGCTGCTTAATCCCTGGGGGTCATTTTCCCACTCTGCAATGGTGCGGTAATAGGAAACAACGGGTTGGAAAATTGGAACATCCAATCTCTTGAGGAGATCGACTCCTGCCGCAGCTACATCCTCTTCATGTAAACCTTTACCCCTTTTTGATTCAAGAAAGAATGAAATAAGCTTGACCATTGCATTGATCCGAGGCTTGCCTTCACGGTCAAGGAAGAAATCCCGAACCACCCCTGCAGAACCCTTGGTCCCAAGATCAGCATCTTTCGTAGAGTAACAAAAAGCGGGTATAACGTTGTATCCCTTGGCTTCAAACAACTTAATTAAAAGCTCTTCTACGGCAATATTATCGTCTACCCAGTAGCCCCTTGAGAATAAAAGGCCGATGGTCGGGGCATTCCGGGGTTTGTACCAGGCCAGGTAATCTTCTATATTACCGAAGTAGTGAGGTGCATTGGGGTGATGGATCCCCTCCCAGGGGTGAGCAAAGGGTTCTTTGTAGTCCACCTGTAAACCCAGGACTTCTGCTGCCAGGTAGTTCAGCATCTGGGCAAAGTTATCGACACCACCGTAAACAACATAGGTATTGCATTTATCTACTACTTCCAGGGGTGCAGTAGAGAGTAACCAGAGTCCAGGATCGTGTCCTAAACAGACCACCGGTTTGTCAAGTTGCTTAACCGCATTTTCCAGCTCGTCCCAGATGGTTTCACCAGAAGACCGATAGAAAAAGATGAGGTCTGAACTGGCCAGGTCATCTAACGCAGAAACCATATCCTCTTTGCCTTCATCCAAATAGCGGGCTGAATAGACACGCAGATCAATCATATCTTCGAGCAGTTCTCCTGCTTTGCGCATCGTCGTGGCATGGCTCTGCCACAAAATGGCGGTGATTTTTAACATAGATTTGTCCTCCCCTTTAATAATCTGTTAATCCGTCATCACTTGAGGTAAAAATATTTTATGGATAAGTCCACACCCCTTTTAGTTTCATGTTGTGAAATTGTTCCCCCTTACCAATACTGATGTTTCTTTTTGAGCAACATGTAGAGAAAGAACGGTGCACCGATCAGAGATGTAAGAATCCCCACAGGTATCTCTACAGGTGCCAGTACAATCCGTGCCAGGGTATCCGCAAGCAGAAGCAGAACCGCCCCCATCAGTGCGGCACCAGGCAGTAAAAACCTGTTATCTGGCCCGACTATAAAGCGACATACATGCGGAGCAACTAACCCAATGAAACCAATGATTCCTGTAAAGGCGATAGTACTGGAAGCCATCAGTGTCGCCAAGGCCAGGGTCACCAATCTCAATCTGTCCACATTAACTCCTAAACTCATGGCAACCTCTTCACCTGATCCCAGGGCATTGAGATCCCAGGCATATCGTTCCAGCAGGATTAAACAGATCAAAACTATAGGAAACAGGATAGTAACGGTTTCCCAACTGGCTCCCCAGAGACCACCCATCAACCAAACAACCAGGTCTTTTAAGGCTTCATTGTCAGAAAAATACTTGAGGGCGGATACACCTGCCTGGAAAAGATAGCCCAATGCGACTCCCGCCAGTATTAGAGTTTCGGGAACAGCACCCTTGATCTTGGCTATGCCATAAATCAAGAGCATAGTAATTGAGCCGAAAATAAATGAGTTGACAACAATTAGATACTTCCCTGCTACAATGAATGCGCTCCCAAGAATGCTTGTCCCCAATACAATTGCTATGGCCGCTCCAAATGATGCACCAGCTGATAATCCCAATGTAAAAGGGGAGACCAGAGGGTTGCGTAAAACACCTTGCATCGCTGCACCCGCCCCTGCCAGACTGAGACCGGCAAGCATAGCCAGAAGTATCCTGGGTAACCTTAGCTGCATCACAATTGTCTCTGCCAGGTCACTGATAGTTGTCAGATGTAAACCGGGGATAACTTTGCTCAAAATTACACGGGCAACATCAGCAACACTGATTCCTGCCACTCCGGTGGCTGTGGCAACCAGGGCTATTACAATGAGTGAAATAAACAGAATTCCTAGCAGTGTTAATTTCCGTGCTGTGGAATGTTCATATATTTCTTCAAGTTCAGCAATTCCAGCGGCCTCTTCAGTGGTTACAGAAACACTCAATGTTATCTACTCCCCAAAAGTATTTATAGCTATATCAGTAAATACACAAAATCATGTTATAGTTTTGTTTTGCGCACCCCCTTAAGAAAACAAAAAACCACAAAAACCTTCCTTCATGGAAAAGCCTTCGTGGTCTGTGATTATCATATGAAATTATATTTAAACTATCAAAGCTTACTGATCCTGGCGCTAGTACCCTTCATAGATACATTCATTTACCATAAATCAGTACACTTTAGTACACTATAAAAACTTATTCAACAGAAAAGGGCAGATTCCTGCAACTATGTGGAACTTTTTAAATCCGCTACTAAAATAATGAAATATTATGCCTACGTAAATAAAATAATTTTAGAGAAATCACCTCTTTACAAAAAAAATCCGGCAGCGAACCGCCGGATGAAAAGAGAAGTGACAATGGGTTTAACCAATAGTCCTATACCTCAAGTTTTTTCAAGGACATCTCCTGTTTTTCTTCCAAATTCCCCTCTACTTCCAGATAGATATCCTGTAGTTCTTCTTTCATCTGCGGCTCAGCTTCCCACATACCCCTTTGGATAGCCTCCAGCAGCCGCTCAACCATGTTCTGCAGGGCATATGGGTTCACATCATTCAGCCATTCCTGCATCTCCTCATCCAGAACATATTTTTTGGCCAACTGCTCATACATCCAGTCCTCAAGCACTTCAGCAGTAGCATCCCATCCAAAGGCAAAGTCCACAGTTCTGGAGATATCTGCCGCCCCTTTATAGCCATGCCTCTGCATGCTGTGGATCCATTTGGGATTGAGCAGTCTTGCCCGAAAAACATGTTTGGCCTCTTCAGCTGTGCTCCTGGTTTTGATCCTCCGGCAGGTAATCCAGCTTGTAGCCCTCCCTAAATAAACTACCCCCACCAGCGCCTGCTCTGTTTAAACAACAGGTAAAGAAAGAAAGGCACACCGATCAATGATGTGATAATGCCTACCGGTATTTCTGTAGGGCTGACCATTGTGCGGGAAAGCGTGTCCGCCGCTAATAGAAGCAGGGCACCCATCAAGCAGGAGCAGGGAATCAAGAAGCGGTTGTCATTGCCGATGATAAACCTGCAGACATGCGGTGAAACAAGGCCGACAAAACCGATGATCCCGGTAAAAGCCACAGTGGCACTGGCCAGCAACGAAGCAAAAATAGCACAATTTCTCCTCAAAGCTTTGACATTGACACCTAGATTGGCTGCCACCTCCTCACCTGCACCCAGGGCATTGAGGTCCCAGGAATAACGCAAGAGAAAGATAAGGCATCCTATCGTAATTGGTAAAAGGATCAAAACTGCATCCCATTTTGCTCCCCACAGGCCTCCCATCAACCAAACCGTAAGTTCACGCAACTGCTCGTGGGAAGAAACATATTTGATCAGAGAAACACCCGCAGAAAAAAGATAGCCAAGGGCTACCCCGGCCAGGATCAATGTTTCCGGAGCAGCACCTTTCAAACTGGAAATCCCGTAGATCATTAACATTGTCAGCAGCCCAAAGATAAAGGCATTGGTCATCATTATGTAAACGCTGGAAATCCCGAGGCCTTGCAGTATATTCGCCCCGAAAACAACAGCCAGTGCGGCACCGAAGGAAGCACCCGCCGAAATACCCAAAATATAGGGGTCCGCAAGGGGGTTTCGCAAAACCCCCTGCATGACCGCTCCGGAGCCTGCCAGACAAACTCCAGCCAGAACCGCCAAAAAAACTCTGGGCAGGCGCAAATCCAGGATTATCGTTTCGGCAAGCGCAGAATACTCTCCTGAGTAAGAAGGTATAATTCTGCTGAGGATAACCTGGAAAATCTCTTTAGGGCCAACACTGGCACTTCCGATAACAATCGCCGCTAGTATCCCGATGAACAAAGCCAACAGCAAACCAATCACAAAATATTTCTTTTTGGCTGTTAAATGTGAGTACATGTCATCAGGCGGATGCAAGGCATTCTGTGATACGTCAACTGCTTTCATAAAGCGCTCCCTCACGAAAATACTTTAATACATTTCATTAAACTTTATAGGTAGACCTCATGCCCTCAGGCGGCAACAGCGGAGGATGAAAATAAAGCTAAAGTGCCGAAGTGTTGCAATGATGCTCCTCCGCCTTCCGCCATCTGCCTCCTATTTGTCAGGGTAAACATAAGTTCCTTCCAGTTCCAAATTGTAAAACTTTTTCAATAGTTCTTTGTGAACTGCTTCTGGATCGATGTCTGTGAACAGTTCAGGCTGAAACCACTTGGCAAAGTAAAGAGATCCGATTACAGAACGTAAACCTGTACCAACGTCCCACTTCATAACATAAACCCTGTCTTCTTCCACCGCTTTGGTTTTATTTATCCCGGGGCGGCTCATCACTTCATGGCGCAATTCTTTCATCTGCTCCGGAGAATCTTCCCTGCTACTCATGCGCACAATAATCTCCGGATTCTTCTCTGCTAACCACTCTGGAGTAAGAGTGGGGCTTCTCACCGGCTCATCAGCTGCAATATTAATACCCCCTGCCAGCTCAATTCGATGATTGGCAGGGCCACTAGCATTAGTGCTGAAGTATGGTTTATTCAATTCATAATATACTTGTGGTTTCTCTTTCTCTGTAAGATTTGCTGTCCGCTCTTTAATTAGATCGTTATACTTATTGTAAAAGTCAATCAGCTGCTTGGCACGCTCCTTTTTACCCAAAACCGTTCCCAAATCTTCGATCATTTTTGGTAAAGTATCCACCTCTGAAGTGACATATATTAATACCGGTATACCAGCAGACTCTATTTTCTCTCGCATATCATCCTTTAGCATACTATCAGCCACCACTAC
>JBASML010000357.1:0-1937 GCA_049656845.1 Syntrophaceticus sp. | reverse complement strand
GAACCCGAGGTGCTGCTCCTGGATGAACCCACAAGCAACCTCGATGTAAGGCATCAATTAGAAGTAATGGAATTGGTGCAGGGTATTGCCCTGCAGCAGAAAAAATGCGTTTTAATGGTAGTACATGACCTCAATTTAGCGGCACGTTTCGCTGACCAGATTTTGATGCTCAAAGACGGTGTAGTCTTTGCGGCAGGGAAGCCGCAGGATGTCTTGGTCCCGGAGAACATCAAGGCTGTTTATGGTGTTGAATCCATGATTATTAATACTGAACTGGGCATGTATGTAATCACAATAAAACCTAGTGCCCCACAGAAAGAATTTGTGGCTGGCGAACTGCAGGTGGCAGCGGTTGCGGGGTCTTAAAAAAGGGGATGGTTCGACTCAAGGGTATGAGCCACCTACTGAGTAAACGGGTTGTGGTGTCTTAATAAAAGCGGAGTGAATTGTAATGTGCCCACTCCACTGTCCAGGTTGGTTGCGGTTACGGTGTCTTAAGTGCGGAGTGAGTTCTTGTATCATCGTGCTCGATACCAGTGACTGGTCAGGTTATGTGATCTTGACGAGGCTTAAATTTGGGGTCTGGGATACCTAATACTTAATCTACTTATTCCGGATTATAGAGGCTATTATGAGGGAGGTGAATATAGCAGATAGGATATCTTCAAGGATTCGGTTATTTGTGAACTGCTGAATCTTACGAGTTGGTTGAATGTTGCATTAAAATGTTGATCTAGGTGTTGGTTACATAATTTAGAGTGTATATTACCTTTTTTAGAGGGGGAATTAGGGTGAGATTAAAAAAATATTTTACTCCTGTTTTAATTTGTATTCTAGGGTGTATGCTCTTGGTGGCTGGCTGTGGGGAAAGTGAATCAAAAAAAGAACCGGAAAGTGAAACTGTTACTGTTACTGTTACTGATTCTGCTGGTAGGAGTGTAGAGTTACCACAGCCTCTGGAGAGAGTAGTTATCCTTAATACTGATGTGGCTGAAGCAATGCGCATATTGAAGGTACAGGACAAGGTTATAGGGGTTAGCGATACCATTCAGAAAGATCCTTATCTCGATTTGCAGGATAAGGACTTAATAGGAAAGTGGAATACACCAAATTATGAGAAAATTATTGAGTTAAAACCACAGGTTGTTATCTCTTATAGTAGAACACCTGGTCCGGTACTGTCGGAAAAATTAGAGCCAACAGGGATAAAAGTAGTATATTTGGATTTATTTAAACCTGAAACATATAATAGCGATCTTAAAACACTGGGTAAGATGTTTGGGAAAGAAAAAGAAGCATCTTCGTTTATCAAGTGGAAAGAAGACAAAATAGCCATTTTAGAGTGTTTAAATGACATAAAGTCTGAACAAAAGCCTAAAGTTTTTGGAATGTGGGCCAGCAATTTTCAAAAGGAGCAGTGGAAGACTTTTGCAACGGGCACATCTGTTCACCAAGGAATTGAAATGGCTGGTGGAATTAATGTAGCACGTGAAATGGAAAATTACCCCGAGGTTAGCCCAGAATGGATCTTACAGCAAAATCCCTCTGCTGTTATTATGGCTATAGCTGATAAGAATGAATTAGGCTTTGGCGCAACCAGTTTGTCCAGCGTAGAAAAATTACAAGAAAGTGTTATAAATCATAAGGTTTTTGCAAAAACAGTGGCAGGCAAAGAAAAACGTGTATATATGATTAGTACCAGTATGCTTGGCGGCGATAAGACTTATCTTGGTGCACTTTACTTGGCCAAGTGGTTCTATCCGGACAAGTTTAAAGATTTGGATCCTGATAAAGTTCTCAAAGAATACTTCGAAAAGTGGCTTGATGTACCATTTCAGGGTAAGTGGGCCTACCCACCATCATCACAGTAGGAATGTACAAACCCCCGGGGTTTTCTAGCAATGACTTTCTGCCTGGGAACCCCGGGTATATTTTAC
>JBASML010000356.1:0-7638 GCA_049656845.1 Syntrophaceticus sp. | reverse complement strand
CCTGTATACTCCTTTACCTGCTCATCTACCGGATAACCCCCAAGCACAATGGTAACCTGGTCTCTAAGGCCTGTTTCTTCCAGCAGGTCTACCAGTTTTTTGACATATCCTATACAGAAAGTGAGCAGCACACAAACACCCACAATTTTTGCCCCGGTTTCTTTGACGGCTTCTACAAATTTTTCCGGGGGCACATCAACACCTAAGTCATAGACACAATATCCTGAAGAGCGAAGGAGATAGGTGACTATATTTTTGCCCAAATCGTGAATATCCCCTTCTATAGTTCCAATAATAACTTTGGTGCCCTTGGATTCTGTGCCATTTTTGGGGAAATGGGGTTCGATTATCTCCATAACTTCTTTTAAAATGGCTTCAGACATGATCAGATCGGATAGGTAGTAATCTCCCTCACTGTATCTTTTTCCTACTATCTCTACCCCTTTTCTGCACTGCTCTACTATATCAAACGCAGTCTCTCCAGCCTCAATCTTTTTTTTCACAATAGTTATAGCTTTATCCTCTTCCAGGTTAGCCATGGCATAAACTAAATCATCTTTCAAAACTGGCACCCCCTCGGTTATTCTTTGATATCCTCGACATTCCAGCCCTCATAACTAATCAGTTTATAGCGGTCACCGCGAAAAACGGATTTTCCCCAAGCAATGATCTTGCCATCAGCATTATAAATGGTTTGGATCATGAGAAAAACCGGTATGCCAGGAGAAACACCCAGTACTTTTGCTTCTTCTTCAGTGGCTTGCGAGGCCATTAATACTTTTTTAGAGCTTGATGGGATACTGTCGCTGTGTTCTTCAGCTAGCCTGGACAGTAAGGGATCTTTGAGTTGGGATTCGAGGATGGGAGATTGTTTGGTATAAACAGTATATTTTGTCTCATAAGCAAGCGGCTCTCCATCAGCTGTGATCACAATCCTGAAATAAAGGCACCTGGTGTTGACAGCTATACCCAATCTCTTGGCCAATTCCTCATCAGCTTTGATTATTCTGGCCTCCAGCAGTTCGGCATGGGGTACCATACCCTTCTGTCTGATTTCATCATAAAAATTGTTGAGATTGAATACAACTTTGTCTAGGCGCGGCCTAGCCACAAAGGTACCCTTCCCTTTTTGGGTATAGACCATTCCAGCTGCCGCCAATTCAGAAATTGCCCTGCGCACGGTCATACGGCTGATATCAAATCGTTCAGCTATCTCCATCTCTGTGGGCAGAGCATCCCCTGGCTGCAGCTTGCCTTCGCGGATCTGTTTTTCGAAATACTTAAAAATCTGATAGTAAATAGGAATAATAGATTTTTTGTCAACTATTTTTTCTGTTGTCATCATTAACACCTGCATAAATTGTCTAGACATTATAATACCATGATTACTGGTTAATAGGCAATGCATGCTTTTTTTATTGTGGACAACACCTCAACTACACCTAGCAATTCGACAATCTTCTCTGCTTTTTCCGAATCCAAGATTGCTGCACCCCTATTTGTATTTATAATTCTCGGCTTTTAGAAAAGTATCAGCTCTCAATGATTCCATCCTCAAGTCGTAAGTGTAAGTTCGACTTTTCACCACAGGCACATCCTCCGCATCCTCAAACCCCGCAAAACACAAAAAGGATCTCTGTATCAGCAATGTCTCAGAAAAACATCTGCCCCTCACTGCTATATGTGAGGGGCGATTTATATAAAATAAGAGAGCAATCCTCGCCTAGTAACTATACTCCAGGAGATCCGTCCCGGTGATCGCGCGGGAGAACCGTCCCGGTGATCGCGCGGGAGAACCGTCCCGGTGATGGGCTTATAACATCTCATCCAGCACCTTGCCTAATTCATCGATGGCTTTGCCGTATCCAGCCCAGTCTCCTGCTTTGAGGGCTTTATTCGCTTCTTGATAGAGCTGATTTGCCTTTTTCGCAAGCTCATCTATATCTTGATCTTGTGGAACAATGTCGGCATCATCAGGCTGAGGGCTGGGGGCCGGGGTGCCATCTTCAACACCAAACAATTTGTTCAGAGCACTCCAAAGGTCCCTTTCCATAACCACCCTTCCATCATAGAAAGCAATCACCCGGGTCAGCTCAGGCATAGCGCTTTCCTTTGCCTGTAGGAAAAGGGGCTCTACATAGAGGAGTTTTCCAGCCAGAGGCACAGTAATCAGGTTGCCTCTGATCACCTGGGAACCGTGCTGGTTCCAAAGGGTGAGCTGGCTAGAAATTTCGCCATCCTGGTCGATGCTGGCCTCTACCTGCATGGGCCCATAGACATGTACATCTTTGGGAAAAATATCGACAACCATTTCACCATAATGGCCGCCATCACAGCGAGCTGCTAACCAGGCCACTGCATTCTCACGGTTCACCGGTGTAAAGGGAAGAATCAGCATGAATTCCTCTTTTTCCTCACCAGACAGTTTCATCATAGTGTAGTAGGGCTCTATCTCCTGGCTTTCATCAGAAAATTTTTCATGGGGAATCGACCATTCATCCTCACGGTTATAGAAAACCCGTGCATCTTGGACATGGTATTCGGCAAAAACCTCTGACTGAAGTTTGAACAAATCCACAGGATAGCGCAAATGCTGCTGGAGGGAAACCGGCATCTCAGATAAGGGTCGATAAAGGCCCGGATAAATCTTACTGTATGTCTCGACCACTGGGTCGGTGGGATCGCTTACATAAAAGGTGTATTCTCCATTATAGGCATCCACAACCACCTTCACAGAATTGCGGATATAGTTTATTCCCTCTCTCAGATCAGAGTAGGGATAATAGTTGGCCGCTGTGTACGCATCTAGAATCCAATATATCCGTCCATCTACTATAACAGGGTAAGGGTCACTATCAAACCTGAGATAGGGAGCTAACCTTCTGGCATCCTGTACAGTACGCTGGTAGAGAATGCGGCTTTCGGAGGTAATATCTGAACTTAACAACAGCCGCATATCCTTGAAATGCAGTGCATAAAGAAAGCGGCGAAAGGGTGTCAGCTGCACACCACCACTCCCCTGGTAGCTGCAGTAAATGTTCTTCTCACCAGAAGGGTAATCAAATTCCCCAATTTTAGTATTAACAACAACAATATTGTCGGTCAATTCACCATAGTAAATTTCTGGCCGGTCCACCTTGAGTTCAGGGAATGTTGTCTGAGGAGGAATATTCTCCAGCAGATAAAGGGGGCGCCCCTCAGCTGTCACCTCATTCACTGGGCTAACCACTGCTCCATAACCATGGGTATACTGGAGACGGCGGTTCATCCAAGTTCGGGCACGCTCAGACAGCTTGTCCTGGTTTAATTCTCGTACAGAGATCATCACCTGACGGTAGTCATCACCCAAATTGTAACGGTCAACATTCACATCATGAAAACTGTAATAGCGGCGCAACTGCTGCATCTGATTGTACACCTGCTGGATAGGGCGGAAATCCCAGAGGCGTATATTGGAAAGGGTAGTCCGGTTTTTCTCTATAACATCTTTCCCTGTTTCTTCTGCCTCTTCTTTAATCACACTGACAGGCTTGACACCTTCCAGCCCATAGGCATAGCGAGTTGCAGCGATGTTATACTCTATATATTTTTTCTCCCGGCTAAACTCATTGGGTTCCACCTGGAATTTTTGCACAGCAAAAGGATAAACTCCTCCCAAGAGTAGAGAAGCAACTACCAACACACCAACACCTGTAGCAATGGGCAGCACCTTTCCCCGCAGCAGGCTGACAAAGACTAAAACAGCTGCTACTACCGCGAGTACAGCCAAAATCTTCAATGCCGGAATGCGGGCATGAACATCTGTAAAGCCTGCGCCGAAGAAAGACCCCTGTCCGCTGGCCAGCAAGTTGTAAATGGAAAGATAGTAATCCCATGCCTTTAAAACCAGAAACCCAGCGATAAGGGAAGCCAGGTGTAGTTTAACCGGGGAGAAGACCCGCCAACCACCTTTCAAAAACTCACTGGAAGCAAGAAAAAAGTAAATCAGCCCACAGATAATAAGCATGAGGATCACAGCAGAAGTCAGTGAGGATTGTAGCAATTCGTAAAAAGGAAGTTTAAAGATATAAAATCCTGCATCTTTGCCCATGATGGGGTCCACTTGGCCAAAGGGTACAGCATAGAAAAACTTTTGAAAAACCTCCCACTGAGAGCTGATGCTCACGGCAAAAAGCAAAGCAAGCAGTGCATTGAAACCAGTGAACAAAATCTTGCCACCCTTAGATGAAAAAATACGGCGCAAAGGACTTATAAAAACCTCATAAATCCGGGTATGCATATCAATAACCTGGTAAGGGGGTATAGAGCGGCGAAGATACCTAAAGTTAATCTGGAAGAATGCGAAAAAAACGATAAAAACAGTGGCCCCTACTGCAAAGCGGGTTAAAAACAATGTCCAGAAAACCTTATTATATCCAAGTGAAGAGAACCACATAAAATTAGACCAGACACCCAGCACTTGTCCCAGGAGAGCCAAAGCAAGTAGTAATATGATCACTTGCACAAGCCGTTTCTTCTTCATGAAATCATCCTCTTACAATAAAATTCAGCTTGCCTAACACCCATCTATCGGTTACTATATAAGCACAATCCTTCATAGGAATTGACATTCAAAATCCGCTTTTTATCTTTCATTCTATTTATAGAAGGCTTTTCAAATATCCTTCTTTCTTCTTCCCAAGTTTCTTCCCAAGCTTTTTCCCAAGTTTTTTCCATTGATTTTACTGCAAGTTGTTGCAAATTACAGCTGCAAGGCACAACTGCAGTAAGGCCAACATCAGCCAGGGCACCATTTACACAGGTTTGGAACAAAAAATACCGCCAATTGCCAATAGCCATTAGGCTATGTGAGTAATCGTTTTTACGCCTTGCTCAGCACAACATTTGCTCAGCACAACATAACATACAATATCAATCGTCCCATGTTGGCACTTTTTACACAACTTATTACACAGCTAGCAGCTCTTTGGAAATACAGAGAACAGGGGTGTGCGCTGCAGCAAGCTTCACAGGCGCAATGATGGTTTGTGCCGCTGATGCCATACTGGAGTTGTTACCCCTATCTGGTTCATTTTTACTGGAGTTCTGTTAAATAATTACTGACTTTGTTACAGTATCATTCTTCAAACTTCCAGTCAAAACCACCGGTTCGGGATGCATTGTTGTCGGCGTAGGTTTTTTAAATTATTCAGCTTATTATAACACTTTACCCGTATGTGAAACATTTTAATTTAAAGGTTGTTTGAAAGCAACCCATAACGCCTAGAAAGGAGTGGTGATCTATGTCATTATTATCATTATTAATGGAAGAATACCGCGATGATGCCCTGTGTGCTGACTGCGGCGGCAAGTGCTGTTATGCCTATGGTCCTCCTTACAACCTGGACCCCAAAAAGCTGCATGGAGACTCAGAGCGAAAATATGGCGGCGGTAGGCGTGAAGAATATGGGGTAGACCCCCTGCCTGAAAAAATCCACCCCCATGCCTGTGAGTATTTAAGCAATAAGGGATGCATCATCCCCTGGGAAAAACGCCCCCCTATTTGCAAAAACTATCGCTGCGGGATGTGGAGAGATATGGTGTACAGAAGATAGTAGTGGTGGTTGGTAGTTGGTGGTTGGAATACTTTGATGATCATTTTTGCCTGAATAAAACAAACCAATCATGAGAACGGATTTAGCGGTTGACAGTGGCTGCTGCCCGACCGCTTTAACCATCATCTAGTCCCATCATGGCCTGCTGCAGTAATATGCCGCGGAAATTCTCTCCCCGGAGCGGTCGGTAAACTTTTTTATGTATCAGAGTATCAGCAGCGCGGGCCATGTGTGGGTTCAAGACTGATACATCAGCTGCCAACTGGCGCTGTATAAGTTTGAGCAATTGCGCCAAAACATTTTTCATATTTTACCCACTTCTGTTCTTGTGCAGAGCAGAGATACGGCGGTTTTTGCTGCGTGCTGCATCAGCACTGGAGTAGGTAGTTGTTTGAGCTGACCGGCTCTATTATAATTATTATTAATGATAAAATAATTTTATAAGGGGTGTTATTAGAATGGAGTCCAGCGAGCTTTTTGAACAATTGTTCGAACAGCCAGAAATGGATGTCCGCAACTGCGAGAACTGCAACAGCGGAATTAGAACCAAAAAAGGGCTCAAGTGCTGTATCAACAAAAAAGATATCTGTATAGGGAATGGGGAGTACAAGAACTGGACACCTCTTGTGATCATTGGGAATGAATATTAAATACAAAAAAACTGTATCCTGATAAAAATCCTTAATTCGTTCTTAATAATAATCCATCACCAAGCTCTGAATCTCAGGTGTGCTGTTTAGCCGACTTTTCCGTGCAAAAACAGCTGTTCAGACGGTTTTTCTCCAGCTTGCCTGAGGGCATTTGAGCTGAAGGGGGAGTTTAATGAACGATCAATTAATGAATTATCAAATAGAGGTGGAAAACCTTAACATTCCAAAGGATTTTGCCGCTATACTGGATTTATTAGATGATTGTGTTTTTATTGTAGATAAAGATGGATACTTCGTTTTTTATAACAAGGCTAATGAAAAACTTGATAAACTCGAGCGAAATTTTGTCATTGGCCGCCATCTGACTGAATGCTTTAAACTGAACGAAAATACAAGCATAACTTTGAAGGTTTTAAGCGAACAGAAACCGCTTTTGGATGTATTTCAAGACTATACTACAGTTTCAGGCCACCGCATCATATCTGTCAGCAGTTCCTACCCTCTGTTTCAAAATAAAGAACTGCAAGGCGCTCTAACCATAACAAAAGACATCACCCGCTTTAAAAAACTAATAAACATTATTAATAAAGAACCAGCAGAAGAACCTCGAGCTGATACATCAGGCGCTTATTACACTTTTGAACATATTGTTGGACAAAGCCCATTATTAACTAAAAGCATTAGAATTGCACGCAGGGCATCTAAAACCGATTCTCCCATTTTACTTTATGGAGATACGGGTACAGGAAAGGAATTGTTTGCTCAGAGTATTCATAATGAAAGCGGTGTCCCAGGGCTTTTTATCCCTCTGAACTGTGCAGCAATACCCGAAAATTTATTAGAAAGCATTTTATTTGGTACCGCTAAAGGCGCATTTACCGGTTCTGTAGAACGCCCCGGCCTTTTTGAAGAAGCTTGTAATGGTACTTTGTTTTTGGATGAATTAAGTTCTATGAACCTAGACCAACAATCAAAACTGCTGAGAGTTCTGGAAACAGGGAGGTTAAGGAGGGTCGGGGAAACTAAAGAGCGAGTTGTTAATGTCAGGATAATCAGCACTCTCAATGTTTCCCCTATCAAGGCAGTAGAGCAGGGATTAATCAGGCAGGACCTGTTTTATCGTTTGGGTGTGGTTACTATTAAAATTCCCCCATTAGTTGAGCGCAGGGAAGACATCCCTTTGTTAACTGAGTATTTTATCGATCATTTCAATAAGGCATTTAAGCTTAATGTACAAGGGGTTTCAGATGAGGTCATGGAAGTGTATTTAGAATATTATTGGCCAGGAAATGTCAGGGAATTAAGACATGTTATTGAACATGCCATGAATCTTGTAGAAACGGAAACAATTGAAAAAGAACACCTGCCTTATCTGCTTTTTGAAAGGTTAAAGG
>JBASML010000355.1:0-1730 GCA_049656845.1 Syntrophaceticus sp. | reverse complement strand
CCGATGAAGAGGAAATGGGGATCTCTTATGAGATGCTTGACCGTTATCTATTAGGTGGAGTAGTTCCTGATGATGTTAGGGAAAAGATAGATGGAATGCGGAAGCGTAGTGAACATAAAAGGCAGAGACCGCCGATTCCAAATTTATAAATGTGAGGTGATCTTATGGCTGGTCATTCAAAATGGTCAAATATCAAACGCCGTAAAGCTAAAGTAGATGAAAAACGTGGTAGGGTTTTTACCAAGCTCGGCAAGGAGATTTATGTAGCAGCTCGCCGTGGGGGTGGTGACCCTGATGCTAACCCGGCCTTGAGACCGGCGATTGCCCGGGCTCGGGAGCTCAACATGCCCATGGATAATATCAACCGTAATATTGCAAAGGCTACAGGAGAACTGGAAGGGGTAGATTACGAGGAAGTGAGTTATGAGGGGTATGCGGCAGAGGGGGTTGCTGTATTGTTGATGACATTGACAGACAACCGCAACCGTACTGCCCCTGAAATTCGTTATCTCTTTTCCCGTCATGGGGGTAATCTTGGGGAAGCAGGTTGTGTAGCCTGGATGTTTGACCGAAAAGGTTTGCTGACCATTTCCAGGGCAGAGCTTTCAATGGATCCTGAAGAGATGATGCTTCTTTCGATTGAGGAGGGTGCTGAGGATGTGCGGGATGAAGAAGATACTATAGAAGTTGTGACAGCACCTGAAGAGCTGGATAGGATCAAAGATGTTCTTTCCGAACATGGAATCAAGTGTGACACTGCTGAAGTCACCATGATACCTAACTCCACGGTCCCTGTGACAGATAAGACAACCGCGGAAAAGATCTTAAATCTTCTCAATGTACTGGAAGATCACGATGATGTGCAGAACGTTTATGCAAACTTTGATATTCCCGGTGAAATAATCCAGCAGTTAGAGGAAGCATAAGTTTTATAGAAATTTATTCATAAAATCGGGAGGAATGGTAATATTTATTAACAAGAACATATATAAAGGGTGTTTGTTATGGAACGGAAGTATTCCCGCCTCCTGGTTTATGTTTTACTGGTTATTGTTTTTGTTGGTGGCTACTACCTGTGGAAAGAACAGGTGGTTACACGGCGGCCCCTACCTGAGGGGATCAAGATTCTCGTTCAAACTGACTATAATTTGTGCAAACACAAAGGCTGCAAGGAAACAACCCCTTTAGAGTTAAAGGTGCTGACCCTGCATGACCTGCGTCAGCTGTATCCTTCCCAGGAAGGATGGCAGTCACGCCGTGAAGGCAATCAAGTGATGGTATCCCGAACCCTGGAGAATCTGTGTGAGAAGTGTTCCAGGGTTACTCATTTAGGGGAGAAGGGAGGATTTGTGGCAGTTATAAGGGGACCCGCCGGGGTAGACGGCGGGATAATAAGGGTAACCAAAATAAGAGTAAACAGCCTCCCGGAAGAATTGCGTGGGAAAATAGAAAAAGGCCTGCTGGATTTACCTGATGAAGAGACATTGCTGCAGATACTGGATAGTCTAGAGGAGAATAGTGGTTAGTGGTAATATACAGCCATTTGACTATGATGACGCGGGAACGCACCCGTGTCACTACTTTTTATGGACTAGAGACTAGAGGCTATCCAGAGCGTGCAAGACAGTTTGAGGTGCATCCTGTAACCTTCTGTTAAGTAGTGGGAGTGTCCCCTATTAACGATCTGCTATAATTAGATTATCTTAATTGATGAGGGGGTTGCTGTGCGC
>JBASML010000354.1:0-1692 GCA_049656845.1 Syntrophaceticus sp. | reverse complement strand
GTACAAAGCAATGTGCGTTTGGCCGCCAATTATATAACAAAGGAAGTTCGTTATGCAGATAAGATCAGTACCACTGATACAAAAATGCCCAATGATAGAACATATTACTGCTTGAAGCTAGGTGAAGACGCGAAGCGACTTCAAGAAGAAATTATTAGCCCAGATAATATAAAGCACCGGACAATCACACAAGACTCCTGCTTGGAGGCTCTTACTTTTAAATTTGACTTTAGAAATGGGAAACCTTTTGTTTGGTTTGAAATCAAGGGCCATGATGAAACAAGTAGACAAAAGCATGATATTTCCTCAGAAGTTCTACTGGTTAACATAAAAGATTTAAAGGAAGTTATTCCGGAAGGGTCTGAAGAGTCCGAATGGTCTAAGATATATTTCACAAAACCAGGCGGTTGAAATAGAGTTGACATTTTACCTACCTCAGGTGGTTATCAACCAAAAAAGGGTTACCCCTTTTTCATAAATGATTCTCACTATTCAATTCACTATCCAACAAAGGAGTGAAGCTATGGCATGGGATTTTTGAGACCAAATAACGCAGTGGGTTTGGATATCGATACAGCTGAGATCCGGGCTGTGGAGTTGAGCGGCAGTATACAGTCACCTAAACTGGTTAGATTCGGACGCATGCCTCTTCCAGGTGGAGCAGTAATAGAAGGGATGATCGCCGATCCGGTGGTGGTTGAGGATGCCCTCCATCAACTGTGGTCAGATGCGGGTTTCAGCAGTCGTGAGCTGATCCTGGGAGTTTCCAACCAGGGGGTGCTGGTGCGGTTTGCTGCTTTTCCGAAAGTTGCCGACAACAAAGTGGACAACCTGATCAGATTTCAGGCACAGGAGCACATTCCTTTTCCATTGGACAGTGTAGTTTTGGATTATCTGATTGTAGGAGAGGCTACCGGTGATGTGGGAGATACTCTGGAAGTGCTGCTGGTAGCGGGAAAGCGAGACATGCTCAATACCTTTATAGAGGTTGCTTCAGGTGCTGACCTGAAAGTTAGGGATATTGATGTTTCATCCCTTGCCCTACAGCAGGTTTTGCCTTCTGATGATAGTACAGGGACAGTTGCTATTATAAATATTGCCAATGAACTGAGCAGTATCCTGGTGGTGGAAAATGAAACACCGCGTTTTGCACGCATTATCCCTACGGGTCTCCAGGCAGCAACGGAGTTTTTCAACTGCTCACTCAATGAGGTTGTACCTATAACTGTAGCCAATAAGTTGAAGTTGGTCTGGTCTGAGGAGGCTGTTTCAGCATGGGGAGAGATGCTTGCTGGGGAGATCAACTCATCCTTGAGTTACTACCAGACACAGCAGAAGGGAGCAGCTATTGAAAAAGTATTTCTCTCAGGCAGGGGCGCCAGGATGGACGGTTTGGCAGAGAGGCTGCAGGATAATCTCGGACTACCGGCAGAGGTTCTTCACCCCTTTGATAAAATCGCCGTTCCCAACAAAAATCTTGGTATCAGCAGTGTGGCGCAGGACTTTACTGTAAGTGTCGCCTTGGCGCGGCGTGGACTGGAGGTATAATCTTGTGAATAATATCAGTCTTCTTCCTCCTGAGATTAAGGCAGAGCAGCGTTTACGCCGGCAGTTGAGGATTTACATTTTGTGCAGCTGCCTTGTTATCCTGGTTTTCTTAGGTATTTATGGTGGTTTGATTTATTTAACTAA
>JBASML010000353.1:0-21825 GCA_049656845.1 Syntrophaceticus sp. | reverse complement strand
TTCTGTCTCGGAGTGGTTCGTATAGATTGAGTCTGGGGAGTATTTCCTCCTCTCAACGGGAACTTGAGATACACCCAGCTATCACCTCTGGTTGTTTCATTCCCTAAACATTATACGCAAGTGGACGCAAAAATGTGTTAAGTGTACAACCAGGGGCAAATAATGCGCTGGAGAAAATCAACCAGCACAAAAAGTATAAAGCCTTGGATGCTGATAGCGATGATGCCAGCAAACATCTCTGGGTAGTTGACACGGCTCCATGTTTCAAAGATAAAGTATCCTAAACCCTCGAAAGTAGCAAAGGACTCAGCAAAAAAAAGAATACTAATTGCTGTACCCAGGCTGATCCTTGCAGCGGTAAATATTTCTGGCAGGCAACCTGGAATTATCACATGAGAATACACATCCCGCGGTGTTGCCCCCAGAGAAAGAACAGATAGAATGGAATTTGTGGGTATTTTCTTTGCGGCATCTCTTGTTGTGATCAGTATCTGAAAGAAGATAATTAAGACTATCAATACAATCTTCGATAGATCACCGATCTTAAAGATAGCAAATATTACTGGGAGTAAGGCGATCTTGGGTATAGGGTAAATAAGATACAATTGTGGTGATAGCCACTGGTCGAGTTTAGAGTTTCTCCCAAGATAAAGCCCTAAGGGAACAGCCAGGGCAAGCCCAAGGAGTAAACTAATTAGCACCCGGTAGGTGCTGATCAAAAAATGTTTCCAAAGTCCCTGCGGGAAGATCTGTAAAAAGGTAGTTATTGCAGGGACAGGGCGTGGTAATGCTGGATTTTGCAGAAACCGAGCAAAAAGCTCCCAGCACAGGAAAATAATCAGTATAGCTATTGCATAAGTTAGAAGTTTATTTTTTTTGTAATAATTAGTCATCACTTTGAGAATGAACCTCCAGTAAGGCACGCACCTCTGTGCATTTTTCATGGAAAGATACCTTATGCCGGTAGCCCTCAGTTCCCTGGTCGGTATTGGTTACAATGGCTTTGATTTTCCCAGGGCGTGTGGAGAGGATAATAATTTCCTGCCCCAGGTAAACAGCTTCCTCAATGCTGTGGGTAACCAGAACACAGGTAATCTGGTGCCGTTTGATTAATCCTAAAATTACCTCTTGCAGGTTTTCTCTGGTGAGAGCATCAAGGGCGGAAAGCGGCTCATCCATAAGAAGTATATCAGGTTGAAGGGATAACGCCCTGGCCAGGGCTACTCGCTGCTTTTGTCCCCCACTTAACTGGCTTGGGTAACGGTCAATGCACTCGGTTAATTCTAGTTCTGCAAAAACTCGACTCAGGATCTGTTCAATTTCCTTTTCAGGTACTTTTCGCAGTTTGAGGCCCAGGGCTGCATTTTCCCAGACGGTTTTCCAAGGGAGCAGCCCATATTCCTGCAGAATCAACGCAGTTCCCCGGTGGGGCTTAACCAACTGTTTTCCATTTAAAAAAATTTTTCCCTGTGTCGGTGTTATCAAACCCGCCATGAGAAAAATAAGGGATGTTTTGCCGCATCCCGAAGGCCCAATTACAGCGTAGCTTTTTCCCTTTTCTATTTTCAGGTTAATGCCATCTAAGGCTTGGACTGGCGTATTTCCATTGGAATATATCAAAGATACATCATTTAAAGCAAGCATCTTTACTTTTCCTTCTTTATCTATTTGAATTTGATTATTTCATCTGTTACCAGATCCTCATAGGTATAAGATTCTGTAAGCAATTTATTCCTTTTCAGCCAGCTGATCACCCGCATGGTATCTTCTCTGGATGGCAGCTGCAGCGGTGAAAACGATGGAACCGGATAAGTTTCTTGAAGTTCCACAGGAATTTGTACCTTTTCATTAAAAAGATTACGGTAGCGTTCTGGATTATTTGTCACAGTTTTGGCCCCTTCAGCATAGGCTTGTAAAAACTTATTGATGGCCTCCCTTTTGGTCTTAATGGCATCTTCACTAAAAAAGTAGACCGATTGAGAAATATTTTTTGATAATTTGGTATCATCAACTAACACCCTGGCACCCTTTAACTCTGCATAGGAGGCCAGGGGATCCGGCAGAACCGCGGCCTCTACCTGACCCTGCAGCAGATTTTCTACTCTCAACGGCATTTTAGCAATATTAACCTTTTGTACTTCTTCTGGGTCAATCCCCTTAGCCAGGAGCATCTGGTCTGCCACATACTCAATGATTGTATTTTTCGAAATAGCTAATTTTTTTCCTTTAAGCTCCTCAACCCCGATATTAGTGCCGGGAGCAGCAAGCATGGCAAAACGCCCTTCTGCGGGAGTTGCCCCCATTACCAGTGTAACAGCTTTCACCGGGGTGCCGCCCTGGCGTATTAAAGCAACTGCCAGCAGGTCACCCTCTACCCCATCAACTGCCCCAGCTTGGAGTGCAGCATCTCTTTCCGCTGCACTCTGGAAATTAACAATTTCTATGTTAACACCGTATTTCTCAAATAATCCTTCCTCTTCTGCAACATAAAGCGGTAAAACCTCTTCATTAGGCAGTATCCCCACTTTAATGGCATCTTCTTTAGGAGTGCCTTCTTGGCATCCTAATAAAACGAAAACCATTGTCAGCATAATAATAAGTAAACTACAAGTACCTATTCCCCTCATCAAACGTCCCCCCTCCTCAAACTAAACCTGGATAGAAGTTTACTTCTCTATTTCGGAATTTATATCATATGAGAGGTTGATAGGCCTAATGGGCATCACCGTAGAAATTGCGTGTTTATAGACCATTTGCTGTTTCCCATCGCTTTCCAAAACAACTGTAAAATTATCAAAACCACGCAAAATTCCCTTTAGTTGAAACCCATTGACCAGGTATATGGTAACCGCAATACCTTCTTTACGGACCTGGTTTAAAAAATAGTCTTGTAAATTGATCTGCTGTTTGGACATTTTTTTTAGCCTCCGATTTCTAATCTTTACCACTGCTATTCTACACAAATATTCAGACTCCTGCAAAGATGCTGGATAATTCTCTCTAAAACCTCGTGGTAATTCTCCCCTTTTTGTAGTAGATACCAACGAATGCGATCATCCCTACGAAACCATGTCAGCTGTCTTTTGGCATAATTCCTGGTTGCTTTTTTAGTTTCCTCGATAGCTTCAGCAAGATTATAGCTACCTTCTAAATATTTGATCACTTGTTTGTATCCAAGTGTTTTAAAGGGTTTTAATTCCTTGTGGTATCCCCTATCAAGTATAGAACGAACCTCTTCTACAAGACCCCCTGCAAACATCTTGTCCACCCGTTCTTCGATCCTTTGATAGAGATCTGCTCGCTGACGTGTTAAACCAATCATCTCCAGCTGGTAAAGGCTTTCTTTATTTTCATATTGATAGCTGGAAATCGGTCTTCCGGTTAGGTAATAAACCTCTAGAGCTCTAGAAATACGCCGAAAGTCGTTGGGATGGATCCGCTCCGCAGAAACGGGGTCTATGGTCTTAAGCTTTTGGTAAAGCTCCTCTTTTTTGCCTGCTGCCCATAATTTTCGCAAATCTTTGCGGATTACCTCATGCCCTTTTGTTTCAGGGAATTCAAAGGGATCAATAACCGCTTGAATATAAAGTCCTGTTCCCCCTACCAGAAAAGGGAGTTTCCCTCTTTCCTGTATCTCTTGGATTTTTCTGCGAGCCAGAACTTGAAACTGGGCAACACTGAACTGTTCATCAGGCTCTAGAATATCGAAAAGATGGTGGGGAACACCTTTTTGTTCAGTTAAGGTCAATTTGTCAGTACCGATATTAAAATATTTATACAGTTGTACCGAATCCGCAGAGATGATCTCTCCATTCAGTCTGAGAGCCAGCTCTACGGCTATCTTAGATTTACCTACTGCTGTTGGTCCTGCTATGACTACCAAAGGAGAACTCATTTTTTCACATCCATAATTCAACGATGAAACCACCTGGCTAGATCTCTTTTTGTCAATTTTACATAAGTCGGCCTTCCATGGGGACATCGGTCCGGGTAAACAGTTGCATCTAGCTGTGCTAAAAGGCGAATCATTTCCTCATTTGTTAAAGAATCACCTGCTTTGAGAGCACTTTTACATGCCAATAATACTGCAGTTTTTTCATCAATATCCACAGTTTTTGTTTCTGTCTTAGCCTTGCGTACCAGGTCAAGTAGTTCTTGAAAGACCTGTTTAGGATTAGTATGTTGCCCCCAAGGTACACTTATCAATAAATATTTTTTATTTTCTTGTTTTTTTAGCATATAACCGATCTTTTCAAAAAACTCTCTGTTTTCTGAATAAAGAATATCCTCCTCAGGGGTAAGTTCAATGGTTTCATTAAAAATTTTTTGCGAAAAATACTTTTTCTGTTTTATATTGTCCAATATTTCTTCATACCTGATGCGCTCATGGGCTGCGTGCTGATCAATTATATAAACAGCTTCTCCATATTCAGCAATGATATATGTTCCCTGCACCTGTCCCAGCAGGTGCATCTCTTGAAAAAAGGGCTGTTTGTTCTCAGGCTGCGGCTGCATTATATCTTCCTGCGTTTGGAATTCCTGCCTCTGGGAAAAGGGCTTTTCGTTTAAAAATGTTGTAGCAGAAGGTTGTGTTGTCTTAAATTTTAATACGCTCTCCCGAAACTGTGGAGCGTCCTTCTGCTGGGATACCTGCTCCTGGGAATTCAATAAGTAATCAGGCATCCGGTACTGCTGTAAAAAATGAGCTAACGCATTTCTAACTCCTCTGTACACCACTCGGGCGACCAGTTGAGGGTCAGAAAAACGGATATCGCTTTTTGTCGGGTGTACATTAACATCTGTTGAATGAGGGTCTATCGATAAAAAGAGTATAGCACAAGGGAAGTGACCGCTGGTAATCAACCCCTGATAGGCATTTTCCAGTGTACGGCTGAGCAGATAATTTCGAATTAAACGTTTGTTTACAAAAAAAGATTGGTAATAGCGGCTTGCTCTGGTAAAACCAGGATCCGAAACAAGTCCCTGGATCTCAATACCTTCTTCTGAATGGGATACCTGAAGAAAATGCCCTTTGGATTCCTTTCCATAGAGAATAGAGGCAATTTCCAGGAGATCACCCTGCCCTGGTGTAGAAAGGTTTAGTCTCTTTCCAGAATAATAGCGGAATGCTATTTTAGGGTAACCCAATGCAAAGCGGGTGACAACATCTGCGATAGCTCCGCTCTCTGACCGCGGGCTTTTTAAAAATTTTCGTCGCGGCTGGCTGTTGAAAAAAAGATCTTCTACAACAACCTGGGTTCCCCGGGGGCAGCCCACAGGTACTACTTCTTTTACATCTCCACCCTCTACAAAAACCCTTGTACCTGCAACAGCATCCGGGGTTTTTGTCAATAAAGTGAAACGTGAAACCGCAGAGATGGCTGCCAAAGCCTCTCCGCGGAAACCCAATGTAACCACCTTTTTTAAGTCATCTGTCTGTCTGATTTTGCTTGTGGCGTGCCTGGCAGTAGCTAGTTCTGCATCCTGTGGGGTCATACCCATTCCGTTATCGATAACCTTGATCTCTTTAAGCCCTGCTTCTTTTATTTCAATGGTAATCTGGGTTGCACCAGCATCAATGGCATTTTCAATAAGTTCTTTAACTACTGATGCCGGTCTTTCAACTACCTCACCTGCTGCTATCTGGTTAACTACATTCTGGGTTAATAATTCAATTTTTCCCACAGATATCACCCTGCAGTATGACGCTCATCTGTTATTTCCAGATCTCCATCTTCAGAAAATTGGAAGTAGCGGTCCCGGGGTTTATCCTGGAGATAGATAACATCTACCCCTGGATAATTTTTCTTCATTTCCTGGTAGAGATTTCTGGCTTCCTCCTGACATGATTTACAGGCTCTAGGATGAAGTATAATCCCCTCTATCAGTTTTGAGCTCCCATAAGGGTACATTCCTCGCGACCTGATCACCTGGTAGCCCGGACAATTTTTACACATTCTGATCCTTTCCTGCTGCTGTTCTCTGATGCTGTCTGTGTCGTAATAAATATGCCTGTTTAATTCCAGGAAGTCATCATCCCAGGAGTACTTTTCTGCAGCTAACTGCTCCCTGCTCTTCCATACTTCCCATAGATAGCTGACCAAATACTCAATATAATCCATGTGTTCTTTTGTTTCACGGAAATTCTCTGGCTTGTAGTCTGGCTCTCGCACCCATGAGTAATCAAGTCCAGCCATTGCTAAAATGATCCCAGTGTTGACATAGGGTAAGGCTGTTTCAATAGCATAACCGCCTTCCAGTACTGCCAGGTCAGGATTCAGTTTTTCGTTTAAGCTGGCATAACCATGTGCTGTAAAACGCATGTTAGCCAGGGGATCTGTGTAGTGGTTATCCTGTCCTGCTGAATTTACAACCAAATCAGGTTTGAAATCTTCGATTATCGGAAGAACCAGGTTATCTAAAACATAATGAATTCCCTCATCAGTGGTATTTGGCTGTAAAGGAATATTGATATTCATCCCGAAAGCAGCAGGGCCACCAAGTTCATCACAGAAACCAGACCCCGGATAAAGTGTGCGTCCATCCTGGTGAAAAGAGATAAAAAGCACATCTGGGTCATGATAGAACATATCCTGTGTTCCATCACCATGGTGGACATCGGTATCCACAATAGCTATTTTCTGTATATTGTATTTTTGGCGGAGGTACTCAATCATAATGGCTTCATTATTGATATTACAAAAACCCCTATTACCATGAGCAACCCGCATTGCATGGTGTCCTGGCGGCCTCACCAAAGCAAAACCATTGGTAATCTCTTTGTTCATCAAGGCATCTGCCAGAACCAGAGCACCACCTACAGCGATCAGATGGGCTTCTGTTACTTGTGTTTCCACATTTGGTACACAGAAATGAGCCCTGGCAATGTCTTTATGTGTAGCTGTTCTTGGTTTAAACTCGCTCAGCTGGGGGAGATCCATGATTCCCTCTTCAAAAAGCTGGTCCCTTGTATAGAGAAGTCTTTCCTCACGCTCTGGGTGGGTTGGGGAAATTGCCCAGTCGAAAGCGGGGAAGAAAACCAATCCTGTTTTCCGTTCCATTAATCTTCACCTTCTTCCCAGTAGTCAATGATTCCCGTGGGAAACTGAACACAGACATCGATCAATCGCCCTTCGGTTCTCCAACCCCGTACCATATTAAAAAGTTCACTGTAAACAAGTTCTGGTTCTTCTTGTGTTGGAATTCCAATCTTTTTCCCTTCCTCTTTAAGCCTGGCAAATGAGAAACTTTCAGCATCGGCAAGAGAATCAACACCTGTTAGTTTTTCTTGAACACCGTTTTCTTCGATAAAATAATACTTCCTTCCTGTATCAAAGTGAAAGGTCAGGCGTAAATTTATTTTAGCAAGAGCCGCGCCTATAGCATTGGCCACATCTGCATCTGGTGGTGTCAAGGCATTACATCCCATTTCCTTTCCTAAGAGAGGCAGTAAAGCCGGAGAGGCGGCTCCGATCCCCACCAGGTTTTGTGGCCGGATTTTTTTCCTCTGCTGCAGTTCCCAGATACGGTAAGCAGGTTCCTGCTCCCAAGCTGAGAACATGGCCTCGATCTCACCTGCAATCCTTTGAACTGTTTTTTCCAAAACGAGATCCGCCGTCTGCCGTGAGCCAATACCCAAATCTTTCCCCAACATTTCCATAGCCTTTACGGCTTGTTTTTGCTCACCGATATCGGTAAGACCTGTCACCCGCATAGCATCCGTTGGTGTGGGGCGTGGTCCACCTAAGCAATACGCGGGGCCCTCACGATATGGCATGATCTGTAGAACACCATCCTCAACCTTAAGGCAGCTATCACCACCCACAGCAGCAGAACTGGTGGCAAATGCCCGAACATGGGTGAGCATGTCATCGATACAAGCACCCTTAGAAGCAAGGAGCGGCCTTCCGGATAGAATCAAAGCCAGATCAGTTGTTGTTCCACCGATATCGACCACAACAGAAGTCTCTCCTTTGGGGGTAAGTGCTAGGCCACCAAGAGTACTGGCCGCGGGGCCAGAGAATATGGTTTCCACTGGTTTTATTGCAGAACGATCGAAAGCAAGGGTGCCTCCATCTGCCTTTAAAATGTAAAGTGGAGCGGTAATTCCTCTTTGTTCAAGGAGTTTCGATACCTCTGAATAAAAGGATTGGAACCTTTCTTGGGTAGCCAGAGTCAGTAGTGATGTGAATACTCTCCGGGGAAAGTTCAAGCGTCCGGTTACACGGTGACCCATGGCGACACTTAAGCCAGGAATGTGTTCCTGCAGATAAGCAGCAACTTTTTCTTCATGCTTTTTATTGCGCTGGGAAAACTTCCCGACAACTGCCACACGCGTAACTCCAGATTCCTTGATCTTCTGGGTACAGATTTTGATTTCTTGTTCATCAAGAGGATCGATTTCGCGGCCGCGATAGTCGATAGCTCCTGATAGCAAAAAAGTGAGAGGGACATTGTAATTATATGTGTAGGGATTTAACCCTGGGCCAGGTATAATCACCAATGCCGTAGGATCAATATTTTTCGTAGCTATCAAGTTGGTAATCAGTGTTGTACTCAATACAATACGCTCAAGGTTTTTTCCTTCCGCTGTTTCCAGTAAAGGATCCAGAGCATTAAGTAAAGAATCCAATAGATCTTCATTCTTCGTAGGAACCTTCGTCTTTTTAACTATTTTTCGACCATCCATCAAAACCGCATCTGTATAGGTTCCTCCTACATCAAGACCAATTAACATAAGCTATAATCACCTTCCTGTAACATGTAACAAAACTTATCTTTTTATCGCTTTCCTTTTGTCCTGGAAGGGACACTTTCTTTTGATTGAGTCAGGCGCTGCTGCCATTCAGAAAGAGTATTCAGTGCTTCCAATGGTGTCATCTGGATTAGATTCAGGTTCTGCAGCTCCTGTATGATCTCACGTTTATCATCAAAAAGCACCAATTGAACAGGTGCAGGTTTGCAAGCTTTTCTTTCCTCTTCCTGATCTGGCTCTTTATATTCTCGCTTATTTTCCATGAAGTCAGCTACTTCACAGGCACGCTCAACCACCTGATGGGGAAGGTTAGCTAGGCGCGCCACCTGAATACCATAGCTTTTATCTGTTCCGCCAGGAACAACTTTATGTAAGAAGATAATCTCGCTGCCTTTCTCTGCTACAGCTACAGAGTAATTAACAACACCCTTAAGCTTTTCAGCCAGTTGGGTCAGCTGGTGGTAGTGGGTGGCAAAGATAGCCCTTGGCCCAATCTGGTCGTGGAGGTATTCTACTATCGCCCAAGCTATTCCTAAACCATCAAAGGTACCGGTGCCTCGTCCGATCTCATCAAGCACAATGAAACTGTCCTTTGTGGCATGCTGAATAATGTAGGAGACCTCATTCATCTCCATCATAAAAGTGCTCTGGCCTTTGCCCAAATCATCCATTGCCCCGGCCCGCACAAAGACCCGGTCAGCTATTCCGATCTCAGCATCCTCCGCGGGGATGAATGAGCCGCACTGGGCCATTAATATTAAAGTGGCCATTTGGCGCATATATGTTGATTTTCCTGCCATATTAGGACCAGTCAGGATGTGAATTCTGTTATCTGTTTCTCCAATGTGCAGGCTGTTGGGAACAAAAGAGCCTTCAGGAAGAAGTTGATCGAGAATCGGGTGACGTCCATTTTTAATGTTGATTACACCATTTTTATTGATCTTTGGTCTGACATAATTATAACGAGCAGCGGTTTCAGCAAACGATGCCAGGCAGTCGATTTGCGCAATCAGCTGTGCATTATGGCGCACTCGATCCGACATTTCTTTAGCCTGGCTGCGAATATCGATAAATAATTGATATTCTAACTCTTGCAGGCGATCTGTGGCACCTAGAAAAAGAGTTTCTTGTTCCTTTAATTCCGGTGTAATAAAACGCTCACCCTGGGTCAGGGTCTGTTTTCTAATATAGTCATCAGGAACCAAATGTAAATTTGGTTTGGTTACTTCAATATAATAGCCAAATACTTTATTGAAACCTATTTTTAAAGATTTAATCCCGGTGCGGCTGCGTTCTTTGGTTTCAAGATCCTTAATCCAGGTTTCTCCTTCTTCGATCACTTTTCGCAATTGATCAACCTTGGGATGATAGCCACTCTTGATAATGCCGCCGTTTTTTAAGTTAACAGGAGGGTTTTCTGTGAGGGAGTTATGGATAAGTTCCTTTAACTCCCTGATAGGATCGAGCATCTCTCCTAATCCACGAAGATGATCGCTCTTGCTCTGCTTTAAGATGTCCTTGATCAAGGGAATCAAAGCCAGTGAATTGGCTAAGGCTATTAAATCACGTGGATGAGCCACCAGCCAATCAACCCTACTGATAATACGCTCTAGATCATAAATGTTGCTTAAATGCTCCCTCAGCTCCTTACGCAAAAAAAAAGTAGTTGTCAGTTCTTCTACCGACTCCTGTCTCGCCTCGATAGCATTAATATCCTGGAGCGGCAGTTCCAACCAGTTCCGCATAAGACGTGTACCCATCCCGGTTAGAGTTCGGTCTAACGCCCAAAAAAGGCTGCCTTCCTTTTTGCCTTCTCGCATAGTTGTAAAAAGCTCTAAATTCCTGATGGTCATGGCATCTAGATACATATGATTTCCGGGTGTAAAGACAGATAACCTGCGAAAGGGCAGATCTTCGGTTTTTTGTGTTTCTTGAAGATAACTGAGCAAATTGGCTGCGGCAACTAGTCCCTCTTTCAGGGATTCGCGATCTAGGCCAACTAAGTTTTCCTGACCAAACTGCATTTCTATCAGTTCAGTTGAAGTTTCTTGTTTTACTTCGGTAGGAATCATATTCTGGTAACCCCAGCAGTTCTCTAGAAGGGATTTAAAAAAAGGCAGCTGACCGCTTTTATAGATACATTCCGCAGGCTGAAGGCGGTTCACCAGATCCACCAGGTGGCCTGATTGTACTTTTACAGAAAATTGGGCAACCTGAAATTCACCTGTGCTGATATCACTCCAGGCACAGCCGATATTATCTTTTTTATAATAAAGAGAAAGGATATAATTATTCCTTGCCTGATCTAGATACGCCGAATTTAATATGGTACCAGGGGTAACCACCTGTACAACATCACGCTTAACAATCCCTTTTCCTGGTTTAGCCTCTTCCAACTGCTCGCATATGGCAACTTTGTAGCCCTTTTCCAAAAGCCGATTGAGGTAATTTTCTGCCGCATGATAAGGCACGCCACACATAGGCACTTTCTGATCTTTACCCACCCCACGGCTGGTCAGGACTATATCTAGTTCTTTTGCAGCTTTTTCAGCATCTTCTCCAAATAGTTCATAGAAATCTCCCAAGCGAAAAAAGAGCAGACAATCTTGATATTTGCTCTTTATCGCTTGGTATTGGTTCATTAAGGGAGTTGCATTGGCCACTACTAACCACCCCGGATTAATTAAGAGCAGCCTGAACAGTTATCACAACAATCCGGGGAACATGGTTCACCCATTAACACCTGGTTGATAATGGTGTTGACCTGCTGCAAAAGTTGATTAAAGCGTTGTTGTGCTGAGAAATAAGCCTGGATATTTTGATCTGTTTTTACCTTCTCCTGAAGTTGGTTGAAATTCTCTATATCCACTTCACTGACCTCTTCTCCCGCATCCTGAGCACTTTTTATTTTCTGAAAACGCTGTTGAAACTCCATGATTAATTGCCGTGATACAGGATCATTATCAAGATTCACCTCTGCTGCTCGCAAGATTGTTGCTTCTTCAGTTTCCCGCAGTGCGTTCCCTAATTCCTGGGCTTTCTCCACAACTGACATATTTTTTTACCTCCTGTAGTTATTACTGTTTAAATTCTTGGAAGAGGAACAGATTCCTCTTTTTTATATACTTTTTTTAATGTACCGACCAGATTCCAGGTTCGAGCACAGGTAATCAATACATCTACAAGTCTGCCTGTTATGTCCTGGTTATCTTCACCTTGAAAAACAACGATTTTATTGGTCCTTGTCCTGCCACTCCAGTGTTTCGGATCCTTTTTACTTTTTCCTTCTACAAGTACTTCTACAACCTGATTTTCTAAAGATAGGTTGTGCTCCAGAGTAATCTTATTTTGAACATCCACTAACCTAGCCATTCGTTCCTTTTTTACATCCATCGGAATTTGATCCGGCATTTTTTCTGCTGGTGTTCCTTGGCGAGGGGAATACAAAAACGTGTAGGCTGCATCAAATCTGACCTGTTCCACCAGCTCCAGGGTATCCCGGAAATCATCCTCTGTTTCTCCAGGAAAACCCACTATAATATCGGTTGTAATACTGGCCTGGGGTATCCTGCTTCTGATTTTTTCTGTTAGATCAATAAATCTCTCTCTAGTATAGCCCCTATTCATCAACTCCAGTATCCTGTTGCTCCCTGCCTGGATAGGAAGGTGGAAATGCTCACAGACCTTGCGGGATGAGGCGATAGTCTCAATTAGCTCTTCAGTAAAATCCCTGGGGTGAGATGTCATATACCTTATCCTGGCAAGTCTTGGTATATTGTCTAATTGTGCCAGGAGTTTGGCGAAGTTCACACTGCCATCAAGCCCTTTCCCATAGGAGTTAACATTCTGGCCAAGCAGCATAACCTCTTTGTAGCCTGAATCCGCCAGTTGGGTTACCTCTTCGTATATTTCCTTTAGAGGACGGCTTTTTTCCCTCCCCCTGGCATAGGGAACTATACAGTAGGAACAGAAGTTGTTACAGCCGTACATAATGGTAACATAAGCCTTTACAGAACTAGTGTGGTAGGCGGGAAGAGAATCTGGGATATCTTGAGTTTCATCGGCAATAACCCGTTTTTTGTTCTGTTGTGTTTCTCGCAAAAACTCAGGCAGGCGATGAAAATTGCGAGTACCGAAAATTACATTAACAAAAGATGCATCTTTTTCTAAAAAATCTCGTACTTCTGGGTTTTGGGTCAAACACCCACCAACTGCGACAACCAAATCGGGTTCTTTTGTTTTCCTGTGTTTTAGATTTCCTAGAAAACCCAGGGCTCTCTGTTCAGCTGTTTTTCTGACAGAACAGGTATTGAGAATGACGATCTCCGCATCCTTAGGGTCCGGGGTCCACTGGTAACCTTCTTTTTCTAAAAGCGCACGCATTATCTCTGTATCATGTTCATTCATCTGGCAGCCTGAAGTCCAGATATTGAATCTGCCTTTTACTTCCATTAAGTATTCCCTCTCTGTCTCAAACTCTTCGTTCTAACTATTATAGCCCAAAGGAAATGAACCTACAAAATTAGTGTGGTTGGTTGCTGCTGTTATGTGCTAAAAAGGTCAGGGATATGTGGAAGTAGTATAGATGACCAATTTTCTAGATCGTCTTTATAACTATCCAACTGGGATACCGGAATTAACTTGCCTCGGATCTTGTTCTTTTCCCGTACTGTTATATGAGGAGAAAGACAAGAAACAAGGAAAACCAGGCCTAGATGATACCTTCCCACCTCTGTTTCCTCATCATTGAGAAAACCCAGAAAGCGATAAGAGTATTGTCCCGGAAAAGAAACTTCCTCTTTCAATTCTCTGTTCAAATTAGCAGCAATCAACCTCTGGAAACTATTAGAGCGAACCGGGTTGATATGACCCCCGAGACCAAATGAATATTTATCAAGCAGTCTTTTCTCACCTGTTTCCTGGATGCGCTGGTAAATAAAAATTTTTTGTTTATGTTTTAACACCAAATAAACAATCAGCTGTTTATAGCGGGTGTCATATTCTACCATGCCCCGCTCAAGAAATAAACCTTCAGCAGCAAATTGAGTCCAAAGGTTAGTTTCACTGTCTTTCCGAAACCCTTGAAAATTAATGTTTTTTTGAACAGCATCAGTATTAGGAATAACCAAAATATTTTCTCGCAACTTATTAACCCTTTCTATTATAAAAATAGATCCCTGAAAACAGATCGAATGATGGTCTATCCGCTAGACTCCCGATTTCAGGTCAGAATAACGTCTTAGCTTCGGGACAGCTTGCTATGATCTTCTCCCTGCTGGGTGCAAATTCCTTTAAGATCAAAAAAACAGAGCCAAAGGTGTGGCCCTGTTGGAAATGTTTGTTTTTATTATATTACAGCATAATGATTATACGAAGTAGCAAGATTTTTATCGATGGCCTTTCTATAGATCTCCACATATTCTTTAGCTGATCTTTCCCAGGAAAAGTCACTTTTCATTCCCCTTACTATCAAGCGCTTCCACAGTTCTGGTCTCTTTCGATAAATATCTACGGCACGTGTAATCGTATTTAGAAGTTCTTGGGCGTCATATGGTTTAAAGGAAAATCCATTACCCTTATCAGTTTCCGGATTATAATCCTCTATAGTATCAGCCAGCCCACCTACAGAGCGAACCAAGGGAATTGTTCCATATCTCAAACTGATCATCTGGCTGAGGCCGCAGGGTTCAAAGCGAGAAGGCATGAGAAAGATGTCTGAACCCGCATAAATCTTCTGAGCCAATTCCACATTGAATCCTATATTTACTGCGGTTTGCTGCGGGTATTTCATTTTAAGTTCCGCGAACAACCTCTGGTAATAATCCTCCCCACTACCAAGTAGCACAAACTGCACACCCAGCTCCATGATTTGGTCAAAAATTTCGGCGATCAGGTCTAGCCCCTTCTGATCCACAAGTCTGGTAATAATACCGATTAATGGTGTATCACTTATAGGAAGCCCCATTTCCTGCTGTAATGCCTTTTTGTTTTCTTTTTTTAGCTCTATAGAATCTGCTGTATAATTATAGTAAATATATTTATCGGTAGCCGGGTTTAGTTCTTCATAATCAATGCCATTGATAATACCATATAGATCCTGCGCTCTTTTTCTTAAAAGCCCATCCAGGCGTTCTCCAAATTCAGGAGTTTGAATCTCTAGTGCGTATTTCTTGCTCACTGTGCTAATCAAGTCTGCAAAAAGAATACCTGCTTTCATAAAATTAACCTGACCGTAAAACTCTAAAAGTTCTGGGCTAAAGTATTCATCACCCAAGCCTACGAGTCGGAGTGTGTTCTTAGGGAACACCCCTTGATACTGAATGTTATGAATTGTAAAAAGGGTAGCAATTCTATTGTAAAAGGGGTCCTCTGCGTATTTTGTTTTTAGGCTTAAAGGTATCATACCGCACTGCCAGTCATTGCAGTGAATGATATCAGGTTGGAAATCAAGCTGTGGGAGCATATTGAGTACTGCTTTGCTAAAAAAGTTAAAACGTTCTGCTTCATCACCATATCCATAGATGCTATCCCGATAAAAATACTTATAGTTATCGATCAAGTAAACGGGTATTTCCATATTTTTTCCCTTGAGCCTGGTCTGTTTAATAATACCTGTTTCCAGGTGGTGATCCATCTCTACAGGATAATCCAGGAGATATTCTCCTTCTGTTATCTGTTTGTATTTAGGCATAGCTATACGAACATCGTGACCCTGGTGCTTTAGGGCCTTAGGGAGAGAGCCCGCCACATCAGCCAGCCCGCCGGTTTTTGCAAAAGGAGTTACTTCTGCAGATGTTAATAATATTTTCAGTGTATTTGCTGCCATGCTAGTTCCTCCTTATCCTGGAAAAGGTTTGTATCTGCCTTTCTCAGATATTCTGCTGCTGATTCAGGTGGCGTAGGGTTGATAATGATCCCAGTACCCCATTCAAAACCGGCAACAATAGTCAGGCGTGGGAGAATTTCTAGATGCCAGTGATAGTCAGCAACATCACTATAACCTACAGGAGCACTATGCAGTACCATGTTGTAAGGAGGGTAATTTAGTGAACCTGCGATTTTTTGTGTAACATCCTGCACAGCAGCACTCAAACTGTGTAGCTGATCATCATTAATTAAGTCGAAACCAGCCTGATGCTGTTGGGGAATAATCCAGGTTTCAAAAGGAAAACGTGATGCAAAGGGACAAAAAGCAAGAAAATCACGATTTTTCATAACAACACGAGTGCCTTCCTCTAATTCATGCTTGATCATATCACAGTAAATGCATTTTCGTTGTTCTTGATAATACTCCTGGGCACCCTTTAACTCCTCATCAACCACTGGAGGAATCAATGGAGTAGCAATCAACTGGCTGTGGGGATGCTCTAATGATGCCCCAGCAACAGATCCCTCATTTTTGAAAATTTGAATGTATTGAATTGATTCTTCATTGATTAAAGCCTGATAGCGGTCACGCCAAGCATAAAATATTTCCTTAATATGTTCTAAAGAATGGCTCTCCAGAGAGGACTCATGTTCTGGCGATTCTATCAAGACTTCATGGGCACCTATACCTGGTTTTGATAGATAAAAGTTTCTATTCTCAGTTTTCCCTGCTCCCTCTTTTGTTAATGCCGGAAATAGATTAGGAACAACCCTTATCCACCAACCTGGAGTATTTGGTTTTGTCCCTGTTTCCCGGTATGCCATAATCTCAGGTGGTGTTTTATCTTCGTTTCCTTTACAAAAAGGGCAAAAACCCCCTTTTCTTTTTTCCTTTTGGATGAGAAAATCTGAAGGCCTTTTACTTCTTTCTGTAGCGATAATAACCCACTTCTTTGTAACGGGTTCCTGCCTCAGTTCAGGCATTTGAAGGTTCCCCCTTTGACTTTATGCATCTGTCTTTTGTATTCTTCTCTCCCAATAATAGATTTATGCATTGACGCTGTTTTACAAGCCAGGTAGAATAACCAGGAAAATGTATAAAATAAAATCATTTATGGAATTATAACAAATAAAGGTCGCTTACCTCCTGTTAAGCAAGTGGTTCTTGCTTAAATAGCTTAACCAGCCAAAAGAGGTAAAGCGACCTTGTTAGTTGTTAGTGGGTTGCGGGTGTCATCTTGAGATTTGCCAATAAGAAATATTAATGGCGCGGGGAATATCAAACATAGCTACTGTCAGTTGGCATTATTTTGATACCCAGAGGTTGTGGCTTAGATTAAGTTATTTGAAATTATGTTGCCTGATAATAGACCGCAGGATCAGTCTATGTTGATAGCAGTTGGATGAAAATGTTTCCAGTCACGTTTAATTCACTTATTAATGGTGACTGGTGACTGCTGATATGATAAGTTGGCGGAAATAAAAATGAGTTATTTATTAATCTTTTGCTGTTGCCGGAAACATTATCTTCAGTTGTACAGATACTTAATAGTTAAGGTTTCTAAAATGCGATATCTTCGTTATTTTTTTTGCCGCTTTCTTCATCAGATGGATATTTTAGGAGTCCGAGACGGCATAGTATAGGGGAACTGTATAAAGCCAAAAAAATGCAGCCAACACTGACGAATGTTAAAAAAAACATTCCTAGACCAACAGCCATACCAAGCCCTGCTGTTACCCAGAGGTTTGCTGCTGTAGTCAATCCTCTGATATTACCTCGATCTTTCCAGATGGCCCCTGCTCCCACAAATCCGATACCCGTAACAATCTGGGCGGCAACTCGGCCAGGATCTAAGCGAAAACCTGTAAATTCATAAGCTATACTGGGCAGTCCATAAACACTGACAATCATAAAAAGGGTAGCTCCTATACAGACCAGAGAATAAGTTCGGATACCGGCAGGTTTCAAGTTACGAGATCTTTCATAACCGATGATGAGGCCAACGAGGAGAGAAACAAGCATTCGAGAAACAATCTGGCTTTGTGAAAGCAATCGCACCCCCCCTCCCTTTATAACTGTTAATATCAAGTTAACATAAAACACAAAGGGTGTCAACAATTAGGAAACTCATAAGATTGTTTCAATAACTTCCTCTAACTGCTTTAGGTTGCGGCATTCAAAGACCTGCCTACAGTATGGGGCATAAATGTTCATGATACTGTCTTCAGTATTCCAAGCCTCTCTTGGTTGGGGGTTAAACCATAAAACCCTTCGCACATGCTCCTGAATCCTTTGCAAATACTCTTTTCCATCATAGTTGTAGTTATTACGGGCATCCCCCAAAATAATCAATGTGCACTGGGATGAAATAACCGGTAAAAATTTTTCTTCGAAATGGCGAAAAACTCTACCATAATCAGAAAAGGGACTCATCGCATACCTGGCTTTGGCAAAAGCCTTCTGTATGGCTTCCTGAATATCATTATTCATAAAGTATTCTGTAACCTCATCAATGGTGTTAACAAAGAGAAAAGATCTTACATTACTAAATCTGTTCTGGATGGTGTAGACAAGCTGAAGCATGAATTCACTGAATACAGCTACTGAACCTGAAACATCACATAATAAGACCAATTCTGGCTTACTGATTACCCTTTTCCTATACTTTAAGCGGATGGGAGTCCCCCCGGTAATCAGTGCCTCCCTGGCTGTCCTTCGCAGGTCAATTTTGCCATGTTTAGCCCTCCGATAGCGACGGGCATATTTCGTAGCCAGCTTGCGTGCCAATTTAACGATCCGTTTACGTATTTCCTGTATTTGTAGCTGATCTAACTTGTAAAAATCTTTTTCTCTAATATTAGCAGCAGCTGCTATTTCCTCTATGATCTCAACACCATATTCTTTTACAAACAGATCCTCCAGTTGAGACTCTATGTACCCCTCCAGGTAAGTTAGGCAGTCCTGCCACTTCACATAGACTGCATCACTCACTTTTTCCTGAAACCGGATTTTTTCCAGTGTATTAATCGCCTGGTACCATCCGATGGCTACTTTTACTTGGACCACAAGATCCTCTATCTCTGATACTGCTTTCCGTTCAAGGCCGTCCAAACTCTTAATTCCTATTTGTGCCAACTGCTGCAGAAGAGAATAATTAAATTCCCTAACCGCTTTCACTAGTAACAGATAAGGTGAAGCGCCTGCCCCTCTTCCCATCCCTTTTCCCTCAATACTTTGTACAAAATCATAGGGAATATTAAATTTCTCCCTTTCCTGAAAAGACACCTTGGAACTCTGGGCTGAAGTTCGAAAGTATAAGCGAAATAGTTTATTAAAAAGTGGTTGATCCATTTGGTCTGCGATTAGTGTGGACTGAAGTGCAGTGTAAAAATCATTCTGCTCAATGCCTACTAGGGCAACTGCCTCTAGTGCTGCTGTAATTTGAGTAACAGAAACATTTACTCCACCTATACGCAAGAGCCTGCTAAATTCTAAAATCTTTTCCTTAAGCAAGATAATCCCACCTAATCTTCGGCGAGGAGGGAGGATACCCGGGGTAGGACTTTTTCGATATCTGATTGATATTTTAAGAGGATGCTCAATGTGCTTTGAACTATTTCAGTATCAATTTTCTGAACGCCTAGAGTAAGAAGAGCCTGAGCCCAGTCAATTGATTCCGCAATACTAGGAGCCTTTTTCAAACCCTGCTTGCGGATTGTCTGAATAAAGAGAACTGCCTGCTGTGCTAGAGCCTGGCTGATTTCTGGAACTTTCAAGTTAATGATCTCTAACTCCCGCTCAAAGGTCGGATAGTCAAGGTAAAGGTGGATACACCTTCTTTTTAGGGCATCACCGAAATCGCGGAAGTTGTTACTAGTGAGTACTACTAAGGGGATTCGCTTAGCCTTAATGGTTCCCAATTCTGGTATAGTAACCTGGTAATCGGATAGGATTTCCAGTAAAAAGCTTTCAAATTCCTCATCACTTTTATCCACTTCATCGATAAGCAGAACCACCGGTTCCTCGGAGTCCAAAGCTTCGAGAAGTGGGCGGCGCAAAAGAAACTCCGGAGTGAAGATGTCATCTTTAGCCTCACGCCAAGATTTGTTCTGATTTTGCTTTACATGCAGGCAAAGAAGCTGTTTCTGGTAGTTCCATTCGTAGAGAGCCTTTGCTTCATCCAGTCCTTCATAGCATTGTAGGCGAATCAACCTACTGTTGGTCACTAAGGCAAGCACCTTTGCCAGTTCGGTTTTCCCAACTCCAGCAGGACCTTCTACAAGGAGAGGTTTTTTTAGTCTGATAGCAAGGTAAACTACAGTAGCAATATCCCGATCCGTGAGGTAGTTACATTCAGTCAATTTTTCTTGAAGTTCTTCCACAGAACGAAACATAAGCAATCCTCTTTCCAAACATATGCCACACCATTAAGAATAAAAACAGGGGCAAAAGCTATATTTTACAATATTATGGACCAGCGAAAGCATTTCTGGCGATTTCCGACCTTAGACTTCCTGCTTTCGACAATGTCTATGTTCAGGGCACTCCTAATAGCTGTAGTTAGGAGCCTCTTTGGTGATGTCCACACTGTGTGGATGGTTTTCTCGCAGGGAAGCGTTGGTGATCCTGATAAATTTGGTTTTGGTCTGCAGCTCTTCTATATTTTTTACTCCACAGTAACCCATGCCAGCACGCAGACCCCCAATTAACTGGTAGATGATCTCAGAAACCGGACCACGGTATGGTACGCGACCTTCAACCCCTTCTGGTACAAATTTATCTGGAATGTTTTCCTGGAAGTACCTGTCGGCACTACCAGAACGCATAGCTCCTAAAGAACCCATCCCACGGTAAACTTTATACTTCCTTCCCTGATAGATCTCCACATCGCCAGGACTTTCTTCTGTACCGGCCAATAAATTACCTAGCATAACTGTATTCGCTCCAGCTGCCAGGGCCTTGGTAATATCCCCGGAGTACTTGACACCCCCATCAGCAATGATGGGTTTCCCATATTTTTTTGCCTCACACGCACATTCATAAATCGCTGTAATTTGGGGAACTCCGATTCCCGCCACCACTCTAGTGGTACAAATAGACCCAGGTCCAATGCCTACCTTAACTGCGTCAGCCCCGGCTTCGAACAAATCCCGGGTAGCCTCAGCTGTTGCAATATTACCAGCTACAAGGGATAGATCCTGGTATAAACCTTTGATAGTTTCTACCGCCTGCAGAACGCCTTTAGAGTGGCCATGGGCGGTATCCACAACAATAACATCAACCCCTGCCTCTACGAGAGCGCTCAAGCGCTCCTTATATTCCGCACCCACACCGATAGCCGCAGCAACCCGCAAGCGCCCTTTATTATCTTTGGCCGAGTTGGGATACTGGCGCGCTTTTTCTATGTCCTTTATGGTAATTAGACCTCGTAGATTATACTCATCATCAACAATAGGAAGCTTTTCGATTTTGTGTCGCCGCAGGATCCTTCTAGCCTCTTGCAGTGTGGTCCCAACAGGGGCTGTAATCAGGTTATCCTTGGTCATTACTTCACTAATAGGGCGTTCTAAATTATCTTCAAAACGTAGATCCCGATTAGTGATAATCCCTACCAATTTTCCGTCAACAGTAATAGGTATACCGGAAATATGGTAATGCCCCATGATCTCCAGTGCATCCCTAAGCAGGTGTTGGGGGTTAAGAAAAATAGGGTCCGTAATTATACCATGTTCGGAGCGCTTGACCCGGTCCACCTCAGCTGCCTGACGTTCAATACTCATGTTTTTATGGATAACCCCTATACCCCCTTCCCGAGCAATAGCAATGGCCATCCTGCTCTGGGTTACAGTATCCATCCCTGCACTGATAATAGGTATATTTAACCTGACATCCCTGGTTAAATTTGTGGCAATATCTACTTCCCGGGGTAAAACAGAAGATTTTCCTGGTATCAAAAGTACATCGTCAAAAGTAAGCCCTGTTTTTGCAAATCTATCTTCGATCAAGATGAAAGCCCCTTTCTATATCATCTATTAACCTTAATATTAGCATCTTTATCCTAGAGAAACAATAAGTTGACAGTTGTCGTTAGAAAAGTCTAACTATAAATCTCCGACCCTTAACTAAAACCCTTATATCTTTATTATTAAAGGTAAAACCCTGGCCGTCCAGGTGGTATCAGCAGAGGATATAAGTGAGCCAT